>NZ_JAIGQA010000205.1:0-13453 GCF_019733245.1 Streptomyces sp. WAC04114 | reverse complement strand
CCTCCACCACTCCGCCCTCCTCCATCACTCCGCCCTCCCCCGAAGCCGTCCGCGTCGCCGTCTCCGCATGGGCCCGGCGCGTAGACCCCTCCGGGGCCCGGCCGGTCGTCATCGTGGACCAGTTCGAAGAGACGTTCACCCTCTGCCCCGACGAGGCGGACCGGCGTGCCTTCGTCGAGGTCCTGCACGCCGCCTGCTCGCCCGCCGGCCCCGGCGAACCGGCCCCCGCGATCGTGGTGCTGGGCATACGCGCCGACTTCTACGACCGCTGCCTGCGGTACCCCGAGCTGGCCGACGCGCTCCAGCACCGGCACATGGTGCTCGGGCCGCTGACCACCACGGAACTGCGCGAGGCGGTGACCGGCCCGGCCAAGGCCGTCGGCCTGGAGCTGGAACCGGGGCTCGCGGAGCTGATCGTCCGGGAGGTCAGCACGGACGGCCCGCGCGGGGCGCACGACGCCGGCGTGCTGCCGCTGCTCTCGCACGCCCTGCTGGCCACCTGGCAGCGCCGGAAGGCGGGCCGGCTCACCCTGGCCGGCTACCGCGCGGCCGGTGGCATCCAGGGCGCGGTCGCGGCGACCGCCGAACGGGCCTGGACCGGCCTCGACCCGGCCGCGCGCACCGCCGCCCGGCTGCTCCTGCTCCGCCTGGTCCGGCTGGGCGAGGACACCCAGGCCACGCGGCGCCGCGGGACCCGGCGTCAGCTGGCCGAGGAGTCGACCGACCCGGGCAAGACCGAGGAGTCCCTCGAAGCGCTGGTCCGTGCCCGGCTGGTGACGCTCGACGCGGAGACCGTGGAGATCACCCACGAGGCGCTGCTGCACGCCTGGCCGCGCCTGCGCGACTGGATCGACGAGGACCGGCAGGGCAATCTGCTGCGCCAGCGCCTGGAGGAGGACGGCCGGGCCTGGGAGGAGTCGAACCGCGACAACGCACTGCTCTACCGGGGCTCCCGGCTGGAGCAGGCCCACGGCTGGGCGCGGTCCGCGGGGGACACGTTCCTGACCCGCAGCGCCGTGGAGTTCCTGGCCGCGTCGGTCCGGCTGCGCAGGCGGATCATCTGGATCAGCCGGGGCGCGGTGGCGACGCTCGTCGTCCTGGCGATGGTGGCCGTCGGGTCCGCCGTCGTCGCCTGGAAGCAGCGGGACGAGGCCGTCTTCGAGCAGGTGCTCGCGCAGTCCGACCGTGTGCAGGACACCGATCCGTCGCTGTCCGCGCAGCTCGACCTGGTCGCGCACGGTCTGCGGCCGGACGACAAGGGCGCGATCAGCCGCCTGATCTCCATCGTGAACGCCCCCCTCTCCACCCCCCTCACCGGCCACACGGGTGCCGTCTACCTCACCACCTTCAGCCCGAACGGACGGATCCTGGCCACCGCCAGCTACGACCGGACGGTGCGGCTGTGGGACGTCGCCGACCCCAAGCGCCCCAAGCCGCTGGGCAGGCCCCTGACCGGGCACACGAGCTGGGTGAGCAGCGCGATCTTCAGCCCGGACGGCCGGACGCTCGCCAGTGCCTCCGACGACGGCACCGTACGGCTGTGGGACGTGTCCGACCCCGGGCACCCGAAGTCGCTCGGCAAGCCCCTGACCGGTCATGACGGCACGATCTATCTGATCGCCTTCAGCCCGGACGGGCGCACGCTGGCCTCCGCGGGCGACGACCACACCGTCCGGCTGTGGAACACGGCCGACCCGCGCCGGCCGCGGGCCCTGGGCGAGCCGCTGACCGGGCACACGGCCGCGGTGCGCTCGGTGGCGTTCGGTCCGGACGGGCGGACCCTGGCCGCGGGGGGCGACGACGGCACGATCCGGCTGTGGGACGTCTCCGACCCCGCGCGCCCAAAGCCCGCCGGGACGCCGCTGACCGGGCACACGGCCACCGTGCACTCCGTGGCCTTCAGCCCCGACGGCCGCACCCTCGCCAGCGGCAGCGCCGACGGCACCGTACAGCTGTGGAACACGGCCGGTCCGGGCCGCCCGGTCGCGATCGGCGCGCCGCTGACCGGTCACACCGGGCCGGTCTGGTCGGTGGCCTTCAGCCCCGACGGGAACATGCTCGCCGCGGCCAGCGCGGACAGCACCGCGAGCCTGTGGAAGGTCAACGACCCGGAGTACCCGTCGCAGGTCGGCGGGCCCCTCGCGGGCAGCAGCGGCGAGATGTACGCGCTCGGCTTCAGCCCCGACGGGCGGACCCTCGCCACCGGGGCGGGGGACAACAAGGTCCGCCTGTGGTCGCTGCCGACGTCGGACATGACCGGCCGCACCGGAGTGTTCCGGCCGGACGGGCGGCTGCTCGCGACGGCGGCGCGCGACGGGCGGATCCGGTTGTGGGACGTGCGCAGGCCCGGCAGGCCGACGCGGCTGGGCGAACCGTTCCGCCCGGGCAAGGGCGACGTGCGCTCCCTGGAGTTCTCCCCGGACGGCCGCACCCTCGCGGTCGTGACGGGCGACCGGGTGGTCGAGCTGTGGAACCTCGGCGACCCCGAACGCCCGGTCCGCCACGGCTCTCCCGCCCCCCTGCACATCCGGTACGCCGACCCGCTGGCCTTCAGCCCGGACGGGCGGGTCCTGGCCACCGCCTACGACGACCGCACCATCCAGCTGTGGAACGTGGGCGACCCGGCTCGCCCGCGACCGCTCGGCAAGCCCCTCACCGGCCACAAGGGTTATGTCAACCACCTCGTGTTCAGCCCGGACGGCCGGACGCTCGCCAGCGGCAGCGCGGACGGCACGATCCGGTTGTGGAACGTGTCCGCCCGCGGCCGGGCGACCCTGATCGGGAAGCCGCTGCGGGGCCACCTCGGAGCGGTCAACGCGCTCGCCTACAGCCGCGACGGCCGCATCCTGGCCAGCGCCGGTGACGACAACTCGGTCCGCCTCTGGGACATCTCGGACCCCGCCGGGGCCTCCCAGCAGGCGCGGCTCACGGGCCACACCGAGGCGGTCGTGTCGCTGACGTTCAGCCGGGACGGCCGCACCCTGGCCAGCGGCGGCAACGACAGCACCGTCCGGCTGTGGAACGTCTCCGACCCCTCGGACGCCACCGCGATCGGCCAGTCGATGAGCCCCAACTCCAAGACCGGCACGTTCCTGGCGTTCAGCCCGAACAGCCACATGCTGGGGGTGTCGAGCGGTGCGGACACCATCCGGCTCTGGAATCTCGACGTCGACACGGCCGTGCGCCGCATCTGCGCGATGACCCGGGGTGTGCTGACGCAGGACACCTGGCGGGAGTACCTGCCCCGGCTCTCCTATGATCCGCCGTGCGACGGCTGACGAGACCGGCTCTCCCAACGCGCCCGACCACCACGGCAGTTGCGTGATGCCAGTCACAACCGGGGGCTTCCCGGCACCCAGTCGGCTCGTGGTGGGCAAGCGCTTGTTACCCTTGGCCATAGCTCGACCGCTGGTGCATCCCCCGTCGCCAGCGGTCGAGCCTTTTCGGCACCCTGTGCAGCGCTCTCTTCAGCGCCCTTTTCAGCGCCCTTTCAGCGCCGGTCGAGGCGCGTCTCTCAGCGCAGGTCGAGGCGCATCAGGATCCGGGGATGACCGGCCAGGACCGAGGTCGTGTCCGCCGCGTGGACGAAGCCGGCCCGTTCGAAGTTCTTCCGCAGACCCGCGTAGGCCATCGTCAGGTCGACCTTGGCGTCGCCGTTGTCCAGGGGATATGCCTCGATCACCGGTGCGCCCCGGTCCCGGGCGAACGCGACCGCGCCGGCGATGAGGGCGTGCGAGATGCCCTGCTTGCGGTGGCCGGGGCGGACCCGGACGCACCAGAGCGACCACACCGGCAGGTCGTCGAGGTGCGGGATCTTGCGGTTGCGGGCGAACGAGGTGTCCGCACGCGGGGCGACGGCGGCCCAGCCCACCGGTTCGTCGCCGTCGTAGGCGAGCACGCCTGGGGGCGGCTCCGCGCGGCACAGCTCGGCGACGTACGCGCCGCGGGCCGGGCCGCGCAGTTCGTTGTTGAGCCGTGAGGGGATCCGGTAGCTCAGGCACCAGCAGACGTTCGCCCCGGGCGACTTCGGCCCGATCACGGCACGGACGTCCTCGAAGTCCCCGGCCGGCCGGACATCGACGTTCATGCCTCCACGATGTCATGCACGGGACGGTCGCGCCCCGGGAGACGGGACCCGACCGGGCCGAACGCGTTCACCGGGGCACGTTCTGCGCGGACGCCGCCCGCAGCAGCCGCAGTTGGCCGATCTCGGCCACGTTCTTCATCAGCTCCGCGTTCACCCAGGCCAGCATGTCGGCGACGGTGTACTCGGGGTCGTCCGGCAGGGGGAACGAGGCCGCGGCGTCCAGGTCCGGGTCCGTGAGGTCGTCCAGGACCTTGAGCCACTCGGTGCGCAGGCCGCGCAGCCACTCGATCGTCGGGGAGCCCTCGCCGGGCCAGACGATGTCCTCGCGGTCGCGGGGCGGGCGGCCCCGGGCGTGGTCGAGGGTGACGCTCCACCACCATCCGAGGTGCCAGCTCACCCAGCCGAGGGTGGGGACGGGCACCGGGTCGGGTTCCGCGTCCGCCCAGTCCGGGACCCAGGTGCCGTCGGGTCCCCGGCGCATCGTCCAGCAGTACGGCGCCGGCTCCCACAGGAAGTCATCCTGCTCCAGCCGCTCCAGGTGGTACTCGAACAGCGACCAGGTCAACTCGAACTGCCGGCGCAGCAGTTCCGTACGGGTAGCGCTCATCGGACGACCCTACGTACGCGCCGGGGCGTCCCGGGCCAGAACAGGCCAGTCGAGGTCGCGCAGCGCGGACTCGGCGTCGCAGCCCGAGGGCAGGCGCGGTGTGGACTGGAACCAGACGACGGTCAGGCGCGATCGGTAGGCGACCGGGTCGCGGGCCGGGTCCAGGGCCGCGGAGTGGAACGTGCCGAGGCAGGCCACGGCGGGCAGCACCTCGACCGGGCCGAGGCCGCCCGCGTACTGGTCGGGGTACTCGCGCCGGGGCGGGACGAGGTGCACCGGCGTGCCCGGGCGGGACCGCTCGGCGGCCCGCAGGAGGTCCCGTATCCGCAGGTCGTTCAGCGGCCTGCAGGGGTAGCCGTCCTGGAGGTCGCCGTAGGTCGAGGAGAAGCGCAGCTCGGCGAGGTCCACCGGGCGGCCGGAGGCCAGGACGAGGCGGGCGAGCGCCAGGGCCGGCGCTTTTGCGTGGCGTTGCATCGAGGTCTTTCGGTGGTGGTCATGGGCGGGGCCTTGCTCACGGCCGGTGCCCCGTCATCCGTGCCGCGGAGGCGATCGTGGTCCGGGCCTCCCGCTCGGACAGGCCGGTGCGCACCGCCGCGTCGACCAGGGGGGTCACGAGCGCCGGGCCGCTGCCGTCCTCGTAGGCCCGGCAGGCCGCCCAGAACAGGCGGGTGTTGCGCTGGCCCTCGTGCGCGGCCAGGACGAACTGGACCAGGCCCTGGCCGTGCGCGCCGGCCGCCGCGGGTGCCGCGTGCTGGGCGCGCGGCGGCGGGAGCAGCAACCGCAGCAGGGAGCGCGGGCAGGGGGCGGGGGCGAGGTGCGCGGTGCCGGGGGCGGCGGCGTACACACCCTGGCCCGTGCGGGAGCCGGGGCCGACCAGGTAGCCGCCCGCGCCCCGGATGTCGATGCCGGGGGCGAGCCGGCCCGCGGAGTTGGGGACGACCACCTCGGGCGGGCCGCTCAGCCACAGGTGCCGCCCGCCGGAGGGGGTCACGACGACCACGGTCGGCGGGATCGTGAACAGGTGCCGCAGCGCCAGCTCGCGCAGGGCGGCCGAGGAGTCCGTGCCGGTCTTCACATCCAGGTCGAGGCCGATCAGATGGTGCGGGGGCAGCCCGCAGGCGATGCCGTAGCCGGTCGCCCAGGGCGCGGCGGCGAACAGCTCGCGGATGCGGTCCGGGTCGCTGGAGGCGTCGTAGACCCCGTGCCCGAGGCTGCCGCAGGCGCCGTGGCAGGGGGAGGGAGCGGGGTCGTCGCGGTGCGGGGAGCGAAGTGCCGGGAGCTTGGAGCGGGACAGGGGGATGACGGCCAGTCCGCGCTCGGCGGCTGACAGGGCGTGTGCGAGGGCCAGCGTCGTGGCCTGCCGGTCGGTGGTGGCCATGCCTCTAGTTTCGTACGTACGTTCGAAAAAGGAAAGAGGAATCGAGTGCGACGCGCCGGGGGCGGGTGGTGGCCGGGAAAAGTGCTGGAACGCTTCGTCCTTTGCGGCACCCGGGTTCGAACGCCCTGTTTCGCTCCTGTTCGGTACGGAAGTGACGCACAAGTGACGCAAAGGGGTTTATCGACATGTCCTCACGCTTGCGTGCGAATGGTGGCTTCCGGTGTGGTTCGCCGGGGATTCGGTGGGCAACTCTGGATTCGCGACGTCGAGCACCGCACCGGGGTGGCCGGCCAACTTCCCTGGTGACAGCAGTGGTTCACGCACAGGCGGTCATGAGCCGGTGCGTCCTCGGTTCCGGAAAGTCCTGGAGGGACAAGAAACATGGCAAGCATCCGTACCGCCCGCGTCATCGCAGCCGTCTCCGCCCTTCCGCTCGCAGCCGCCCTCTTCACCGGCGTCGCGACGGCGGACAACGGCGCCTTCGCGGACAACGGATCCATCGCGTCCGTCACGGAGGCCGAGCAGGGCATCCTCGGCAGCGGCGTCGGCGGCGACAACTTCGGCAACGCGGCCACCTCCCAGCAACAGGCCGTCGGGGACGGCGCCTCGAACCAGAGCAACACCGCGCAGGTCAACGGCTCGGAGTTCACGGCCGTCAACCAGGGCAACGCCAACACCGCCGTCAGCTTCTCCCCGCTGTGGTGGTGAGCTGACCGGGCCGGTGCGGCGGCATCGGCCCGGGTGCCGTGGGGGTGTGTCTCGTGGGGTGAAAAGCGTCTGAGCGGCGGTGCTCCGGTACCGCCGCGCAGGCGTTTTCGCGTCTGCGGGGCCTTGACGAGGCCCCAGATCTGACGGACAGTCAGAAGCCGTGAGTGGTGAGCCGGAGGTCCACGAGGAGTTCGAGGCGCGCCTGAAGGCCTACGAGGGCCGTCCGGCCGCCGCCACCGGAGTCGGCCGCGACCCGGTCAACGAGCCGATGATCAGGCACTGGTGCGAGGCCATGGGCGACACCAGCCCCGCGTACACGGGACCGGACGCCATCGCCCCGCCCACCATGCTCCAGGCATGGACCATGGCCGGCCTCACCCGCCGCCCGGAACGCACGGCCGCCTACGACGAACTCCTCACCCTGCTCGACGAGTCGGGCCACGGCGCGGTCGTCGCCACCGACTGCGAACAGGAGTACCTGCGCCCGCTGCGCCCCGGCGACGAGATCACGTTCGACTCGGTCATCGAGTCGGTGTCCGGCCGCAAAACCACCAAACTCGGGGCGGGCTACTTCGTCACGACCCGCACGGACGTCCGCGCGGGCGGCGAACTCGCCGGCACCCACCGCTTCCGCATCCTCAAGTACGCCCCCGTACAACGGCCTTCGAAGCCGGCCGAACGCCGCCCCCGCCCGGTCGTCAACCGCGACAACGCCGGCTTCTGGGAGGGCGTGGCCCGCCACGAGCTCCTCATCCAGCGCTGCACCGCCTGCGCCACCCTGCGTTTCCCCTGGCTGCCGGGCTGCACCACCTGCGGCTCCCCCGACTGGGACACCGTCCAGGCGAGCGGCGAGGGCACCGTCTACTCCTACGTCGTCCACCACCACCCGCCCTTCCCGGCCTTCGAACCGCCGTACGCGGTCGGCCTGATCGAGCTCGCCGAGGGGGTGCGGATGGTCAGCAACGTGGTGGGCGTGCCGTACGACAAGGTGCGGATCGGCATGCCGGTCCGGCTGGAGTTCCGGGCTTACGACGACGAGCTGGTGCTGCCCGTCTTCCAGGGGGTGACTCCGTGAAGGCCGGCGACCGGCTCCCGCCGCTGGAGATCCCGGTCACCCGCACCCTGATCGTCGCCGGGGCGATCGCCTCCCGCGACTACCAGGACGTCCACCACGACCCGGAACTCGCCAGGCAGAAGGGCTCCCCCGACATCTTCATGAACATCCTGACGACCAACGGCCTGGTCGGCCGCTACATCACCGACCACTTCGGCCCGCGGGCGCAGCTGCGCCGGGTCGCCATCCGGCTCGGCGCGCCCAACCACCCCGGCGACACGATGGTCCTGACCGGCACGGTCGAGGAGGTCGACGGCGACACGGCGACCGTCCGGGTCGTCGGCGCGAACGGGCTCGGCGCGCATGTCACCGGCACCGTGACGGTGAGGGTCGAGGCATGAGCCTCGCGGGGCGGGACGGACTCGGCGGGCGTGCGGCCGTCGTCGGTGTCGGGGCCACCGAATTCTCCAAGGACTCGGGCCGCAGCGAACTGCGCCTCGCCGTCGAGGCGGTGCGGGCGGCCCTCGCGGACGCCGGGCTGACTCCGGCCGACGTCGACGGAATGGTCACCTTCACCATGGACACCAGCCCCGAGATCACCGTCGCCCAGGCGGCCGGCATCGGGGAGCTCTCCTTCTTCTCCCGGATCCACTACGGCGGCGGCGCGGCCTGCGCCACCGTGCAGCAGGCCGCCCTGGCGATCGCCGCGGGCGTGGCCGACGTGGTCGTCTGCTACCGCGCCTTCAACGAACGCTCGGGCCGCCGCTTCGGCTCCGGGGTGCGGCACCGGGAACCGTCGGCGGAGGGCGCGGCCCTCGGCTGGTCGCTGCCGTTCGGCCTGCTCACGCCGGCCTCCTGGGTGGCGATGGCCGCCCAGCGCTACCTGCACACCTACGGGCTGACCCCGCAGGCCTTCGGGCACGTGGCCGTCGTCGACCGCAAGTACGCGGCGACCAACCCGGCGGCCCACTTCCACGGCCGCCCCATTACCCTGGCCGACCACGCCGCCTCGCGCTGGATCGTCGAACCGCTGCGGCTGCTGGACTGCTGCCAGGAGACGGACGGCGGCCAGGCCCTCGTCGTCACCTCCGTCGAACGGGCCCGCGGCCTGCCCCGTCCGGCCGCCGTGATCGCCGCGGCGGCCCAGGGCGCCGGACGCGCCCAGGAGCAGATGACGAGCTTCTACCGCGACGACCTGACCGGCCTGCCCGAGGCCGCGGTCGTGGCCCGGCAGCTGTGGCGGACCTCCGGACTCGCGCCGGCCGACATCGACGTGGCCATCCTTTACGACCACTTCACGCCGTTCGTCCTGACGCAGCTGGAGGAGTTCGGCTTCTGCGGCCCCGGCGAGGCGGCGGACTTCGTGGCCGAGGAACACCTGCCCCTCAACACCCACGGCGGGCAGCTGGGGGAGGCGTACCTGCACGGCATGAACGGCATCGCCGAGGCTGTCCGGCAGATCAGGGGCACCGCGGCGAATCAGGTGCCCGGAGCGGAACGGGTCCTGGTGACGGCGGGGACGGGCGTCCCCACGTCGGGACTCGTCCTCACCGCCGACCCGCAGGGGTGAACCCGCAGTACCCCGGGGCCCGCGCTCCACCTGTAGGAGGTGCGGCGGGCCCTACCCGTACAACCTGAGGGGGACCCCGCTTCGGGACCTGCGGCCGATCCGCTCGCGGTGCCCCCGCTCATAGCGTTGAGCCATGACCACACTCGTCTGCACGAGCGCTTCGAAGGCGGCCGGACCAGCGGCGCAGACCCTTCCGTACCCGTCGTTCTCGTCGTACGTCAGGGCCCGCCAGCCGGTGCTGCTGCGTACCGCCCGCTCGCTCACCGGCAACCCGAGCGACGCGGAGGACCTGCTGCAGACCGCCCTCACCAAGACGTACGTCGCCTGGGAGCGCATCGAGGACCACCGTGCCCTCGACGGCTATGTGCGACGGGCCCTGCTGAACACCCGGACCTCGCAGTGGCGCAAGCGCAAGGTCGACGAGTTCGCCTGCGAGGAGCTGCCCGAGCCCGACCCGGTCCCGGGCGGTGACGACCCGGCCGAGCAGCAGGCGCTGCGCGACGCGATGTGGCGGGCGATCATGCGGCTGCCCGCCCGGCAGCGGGCGATGGTGGTCCTCAGATACTACGAGGACCTCAGCGAGGTGCAGACGGCCGAGGTGCTCGGCGTTTCGGTGGGTACGGTGAAGTCGGCCGTCTCCCGGGCGCTCGGCAAGCTCCGCGAGGACGCTGAGCTGGGGCTTGTCCGCCAATGAGGCGGTGCGCCGGCCGGCTGTGAGCCGTTTCTCCGGCATGGCGTGATGTGATCGATCGCCCGGTCCTAGTGACATACCGCGTGGTATGTGCGCAGAATCAGCGCAACCTTTACCACCGCGTAGGCAATGTCGCCCCCGGGAGGACGCCGTGCTGAGCACGATGCAGGACGTACCGCTGCTGATCTCGAGGATCCTGACCCACGGGTCCACGATTCACGGGACATCGCAGGTGACCACCTGGACCGGCGAGGGCGAGCCGCACCGCCGCTCCTTCGCCGAGATCGGCGCCCGCGCGGCCCAGCTGGCCCACGCGCTGCGCGAGGACCTCGGCGTCACCGACGACGAGCGCGTCGCGACCCTCGCCTGGAACAACGCGGAGCATGTCGAGGCCTACTTCGCGATCCCGTCCATGGGCGCGGTCCTGCACACCCTGAACCTCCGCCTCCCACCCGAGCAGCTGGCCTGGATCGTCAACCACGCCGCCGACCGCGTGATCATCGCCAACGGTTCGCTCCTGCCCCTGCTCGCCCCGCTGCTGCCGCACCTCAAGCCGGTCGAGCACGTGGTCGTCACGGGCCCCGGAGACCGCTCCCTCCTCGCCGACGCGGACGTCAGCGTCCACGAGTACGAGGACCTGATCGCCGGCAAGCCGACGTCCTACGACTGGCCCGAGCTGGACGAACGCCAGGCCGCCGCCATGTGCTACACCTCCGGCACCACCGGCGACCCCAAGGGCGTGGTCTACAGCCACCGCTCCATCTACCTGCACTCCATGCAGGTCAACATGGCCCAGTCGATGGGCCTGACCGACGAGGACACCTCGCTGGTCGTGGTCCCCCAGTTCCACGTGAACGCCTGGGGCCTGCCGCACGCGACCTTCATGACCGGCGTGAACATGCTGATGCCGGACCGCTTCCTCCAGCCGGCCCCGCTCGCCGCGATGATCGAGAGCGAGAAGCCCACGCACGCGGCGGCCGTCCCCACCATCTGGCAGGGCCTGCTCGCCGAGCTGACGGCGAACCCCCGTGACGTCTCCTCCCTCGGCCAGGTCACCATCGGCGGCTCGGCCTGTCCGCCCTCGCTGATGGAGGCCTTCGACAAGCTGGGCATGCGGGTCTGCCACGCCTGGGGCATGACGGAGACGTCCCCGCTCGGCACCATCGCCCGTCCGCCGGCCGGTGTGACGGACGCCGAGGAGGAGTTCGCCTACCGCCTCACCCAGGGCCGCTTCCCGGCCGGCGTCGAGGCCCGCCTGACCGGCCCCGGCGGGGAACGCCTCCCCTGGGACGGCGAGTCCGCCGGCGAGCTGGAGGTGCGCGGCGCCTGGATCGCGGGCGCCTACTACAACGGCCCCGACGCCGAACCGCTGCGCCCCGCCGACAAGTTCAGCGAGGACGGCTGGCTCAAGACCGGCGACGTCGGCACCATCTCCGCCGACGGCTTCCTCACCCTCACCGACCGCGCCAAGGACGTCATCAAGTCCGGCGGCGAGTGGATCTCCTCGGTGGAGCTGGAGAACGCGCTGATGTCCCACCCGGACGTCGCCGAAGCGGCCGTCGTGGCCGTACCCGACGAGAAGTGGGGCGAGCGCCCCCTGGCCACGGTCGTCCTCAAGGAGGGCTCCACCGCCACCTTCGAGACCCTGCGCGCCTTCCTCGCCGACGAGGGCCGCATCGCCAAGTGGCAGCTCCCGGAGCGCTGGACGGTCATCCCGACAGTCCCGAAGACGAGCGTAGGAAAGTTCGACAAGAAGGTGCTGCGCAGGCAGTACGCGCAGGGCGAGCTGGACGTCACGTCCCTCGGCTGACGAACGGCGACAGGGGCCCCGGATCTCTCCGGGGCCCCTGTTCCGCGCGCGGCCGGCCGGGTGGGATCCACCAGCCAGGACCCAGCCCCTTGGCCAGGCCCGGACCGCTGGTTGGTGCCGTGGCGGCTGGGAGCCGCTGGTCGTTCGGTGGCAGGCCAAGTGCCGCTGGTCGGTGCCTCCGCCAGCCCAGGGGCCGCTAGTTCGTGCCGATCCGGCTGAGCAGTTCGACGATCCTGGTCTGCACCTCGGCGCTGGTGGACCGCTCCGCGAGGAACAGCACCGTTTCCCCGGAAGCCAGCCGCGGCAGGTCGGCCTGGTCGACGGCGGCGGTGTAGACGACGAGCGGGGTGCGGTTGAGCTGCCCGTTCGCCCGCAGCCAGTCGACGATCCCGGCGAAGCCCTCCTGCCGCCGCTGCACCTGCAGCAGGTCCATCACGACCAGGTTCGGCCGGAACTGCCCCGCCAACGTCACCGCGTCCGCGTCACTCGCGGCCCGCGCGACCTGCATCCCGCGCCGCTCCAGCGTCGCCGTCAGCGCCAGCGCGATCTCCGCGTGCTCCTCGATCAGCAGCACCCGCGGCGGATGCTGCTCGGTGTCACGCGGCGCCAGCGCCTTCAGCAGCACGGCGGGATCGGCGCCGTACGCCGCGTCCCGCGAGGCCTGGCCGAGCCCGGCCGTGACGAGGACGGGCACCTCGGCGGCCACGGCGGCCTGCCGCAGCGACTGCAGTGCCGTACGGGTGATCGGCCCGGTCAGCGGGTCGACGAACAGCGCGGCGGGGAAGGCCGCGATCTGCGCGTCGACCTCCTCGCGCGAGTTCACGATCACCGGCCGGTAGCCCCGGTCGCTCAGCGCCTGCTGGGTGCTGACGTCCGGCGCCGGCCACACCAGCAGCCGCCGCGGGTTGTCCAGCGGCTCGGGCGGCAACTCGTCGTCCATCGGCTGCGGCTGCGGCGGATCGGCCACCTCGACGGCCCCGCCGGGCCCGTCCAGCGGCTCGGGTCCCTCAGCGGCGTTCTCGTCCGGTGCGCCTATGGCGTACGACCGCCCGCCGCCCTCGGTGAGCTGCGCGAGGCGCGACTGACCCGCGAGGGACGGCTGCGCCGGGACCGGTGCGGTGGCCGGTGCGGGGATCTGCGCGGCGACGGGCGGCGGCGTGTGCTCGCCGCCCGGGTGCGGGCGCGCGCCCTGCTCCGGGCGGGCCGCCTGGTCCGCCGGACGCGGCTGCCCCTGCTCGGGGCGGGCCGCCTGGTCCGTACGCGTCGCCGGGTCGGGCGGCGTCCCCAGCTTGCGGCGTCGGCCCGATCCGCCCGGCTGGTGCGGGGGAGGCGTCGCCGACTGCTGCGGAACGGACTGCGGGACGGACATGGCCGACGGCTGCTGCACCTGGGCCGCCTGCCGGGTGAACGGCACGCCCTGGCCCAGCGTCCGCACGCTGATCGCCCGCCCCTGCGTCGAGTTCGGGTCGACCGGGGGCGCCGCGGCCTCCGCGGGCAGCGGCTGAGCGGCCCGCGGCGCGCCTTCCGGCGGCAGCGGGGTGCCCGGGG
>NZ_JAIGQA010000204.1:0-13500 GCF_019733245.1 Streptomyces sp. WAC04114 | reverse complement strand
GTCCGGGCGCCGCCGCCCGCTCTCTCTCGTCCTCCCCGCTCTCCCCGCTCTCCCCGCCCTCCGTCTTCTCGGCATCTGCCTCTGATATGCCGTCACCCGGCTGCGGCGGCTCGCTGAAGCGTGTGAAGACAGGCACCCGGAGGTCCTTCCCGTTCAAAACCCGGTGAGGTGGCGGACCCGGGTGGGGGTGCGGGTCCGCCACCGTTCCGTACGGCGCGTCCACCAGGTGTGTTCAGCCCGCCGGGCCAGCGCTCGGCAAACACCCGGCAAACGGCGGACCAACCGGCCCTCAGACCACACCGACCGCCGTGAGCAGCGCCAACGGGGCGGACGCGGAACGGGATTCACGCACGCACGCGTACGGGTACGGCACCGGCTCCGGGTGCGTGTCGCGGCCGTAGCCCGCCAGGACCTCCGGGAGCCGGTGGCCGGTCGCGCCCGCCGCGTCGACCAGGCCGTGGGCGATCGCACGGGCCTCGTCGTGCAGCCCGTAGCGGGCCAGGCCCAGCGCGATCAGCGCGTTGTCGTGCGGCCAGACCGAGCCGCGGTGGTAGGAGAGCGGGTGGTACGCCGGCTGCCCGGCGGCCAGGGTGCGCACGCCCCAGCCGGAGAAGAAGTCGGGTTCGAGGAGCCGCCGTCCGACCAGTTCGCCGTACTCCTTGTCCAGCAGCCCCGACCAGAGCAGGTGCCCGGCGTCGGAGGCCAGCGCGTCGACCTGCGTGCCCCGGCCGTCCAGCGCGAGGGCGGGGAAGGAGTGCTCCGGCATCCAGAAGTCCCGCTGGAAACGGTCGCGCAGGTCGCCGGCCGTCTGCTCCAGCAGGTGGGCGTACGTCATGTCCTGCCACACCGTGCGGGCGAGGTTCGCCGTGCGGCGCAGGGCGTCATAGGCGTAGCCCTGGGCGCCGGCGGCCGTCACCGGGCCGTGCGGGCGGGTGCCGTCGGCGGAGCAGATGGCGCCGGGGGAGTCCTTCCAGTTCTGGTTGGCGAGGCCGCCCTGGTCGGCGCGGTAGACGAGGTAGCCGCGCGAGGTGAGGCCGCCGTGGTCGAGCATCCAGGTGACGGCGGCCCGGGCGTGGGGTTCGAGGCGGCGGGCCGGGCCCGTGTCGCCGGTGTGCTCGGTGTACGCGCCGAGCAGGACGAGGAACAGCGGGGTGGCGTCGACGGAGCCGTAGTAGCGGCCGTAGGGGACCTGGCCGAAGTGGGCCAGTTCGCCGTGGCGTACCTCGTGCACGATCTTGCCCGGCTGGGCGATCCCGTCGGGGCCGGTCCCGGTGGCCTGGGTCGCGGCGAGCGCGGCCAGGGTGGCGGCGGCCGGCCCCGGCCGGTAGGGCAGGGCGAACAGCGAGGTCAGCAGGGCGTCCCGGCCCAGCAGCGTCAGGAACCAGGGGGCGCCGGCGGCCGGGACGCGCAGCTCCTCGCCATCCGGGCCGGTCGCCGGGACCTGGAGGGCGGCGAGGTCGGCGAGCCCCCGGGCGCAGGCGGCGGCCAGCTCGGGCCACCCCTCGGGGAAGGCCACGTCCTTGATGAACTCCTCCTCCCGGGCGCGCAGTCGACCTCGCGCCGCGGCGGGGGAGTGGGGGACGCGCAGGGCGCGCCGGTCGCCGTGCGGGCGGGCCATGACCCGCAGGGTCAGCTCGGCGGTGCCGTGCGGTTCGAGGTCCAGGGTCCACGACAGGCGGCGGGCGCCGGTGCCGGTCTCCTCCACTGCGTCGGGCCGGGGGTCGGCCGTCACGGTCGTGACGGAGTGCCACTCGCCACGCCGGTAGGCGAACTCCACGCCGTGCGTGAGCGTGTGGCGGGAGCGGACGGCCCCGGCCTTGGTGTAGGTGCGGTGGTCGGAGCGCAGCTCGAACTGGTCGGTGAAGTCGGCGTCGGCGGTGACCGCGAGGTGGACCGTCGTCGGCACCGGGCGGTTGCTGGTGACGCGCAGCGACTCCACGAACGAGGAGTCCCCGACGGCCTGTTCGCGGAAGAGCGTGTACGCGGGCGGTTCGGCGCGCCCGCCGCGCGGGACGAGCACGCAGCGCGCGGTGTCCCCGTCGGCCACCGGGGTCAGCGTGTCGGGCACCGCCCCGTCGACGGTGAGCTGCCACCGGCTCAAGTGCCGGGCATCCCGTACGAACAAGCCGTCCGGGGCGCTGCCGCCCCGGTAGCCGCTGATGTCGCCGCGATCGCCGACGGCGGCGAACGTCCGGCCGTGCACGAGCAGATGATGCCGGTCCGTCATGCCGGGTCCTCTCCCTTGATCGCCGTGAGGCCGTTCCTGCCCCGTGCGGGTCGGTCGTGCAGCAAATCGAGCGTGAGCGCGGCGGTCCAGCCGAAGCCGGTGACGCCGCAGGCCTGTGCCGTGTACGGGTCGACGTACTCCGCGAAGCCGGAGGCGCCGGCGGTGTGCAGCATGCCCTTGCGCAGGGCGTCGGCCCGGCCGCACTCGCCGTGCCGCCGCAGCCCGCGCTCCAGCAGCCAGTTGGTGTTGAACCAGGCCGGGCCGCGCCAGTAGCGGTGCGGGTCGAAGGCCTCGCCGAGCAGGTCGTAGCTCGGGACCAGGCGGGTCGTGCCGCCGAGGCCGAAGTGCGGGCCGCACATCGTGCGGACCAGGGTGGCCGCGAGGTCGCGGGGCAGGTCCGGCAGCAGCAGGGGGATCAGCCCGGACACACCGAGCTCCGGGACCGGTTCCCCGGCGCGCACGTCCCGGCACAGGAACATGCCCGCCGCCGGGTCCCACAGCCGCTCCACCAGGGCCGCCGTCAGGCGCTCCGCGCGGGCCCGCCGTGCCGATCCGGTCACGCCCAGCTCCTGGGCGATCCGGTCCAGGGCGTACTCGGAGGCGGCGAGCAGCGCGTTGAACGCCGGGTCCTCCACGGCGAAGTCGCCGGGGCCGTCGGCGTATCCGCGGTCCCGGTAGTCGGCCGCCAGCCGTACGTACCGCCCGTAGTCCAGATCCGTCGGCCGGTCCTCGGGGGCGCCGTGGTCGAGGTCGGCGCGGCGGAAGGAGCGGGCCGGGGCCGGGGTGACCCGGGACAACGGGCGGTCCCAGCAGGGGCTGTTGTCCATACCCTGTTCCCAGGGGTGCACCACGGACACCAGTCCGCCCCCGCCGAGGTCGCGCCGGTGCAGGAGGTAGTCGTGCCAGGCGGCCAGCCGGGGGTACGCACGGGCGAGGAAGCCACGCGCCCGGGACAGGCCCGGGTCGGCGAGGTGCACCAGCCATGCGGCCAGGGCGTGGACCGGTGGCTGCACGATCCCGGAGGTCTGTACGGTGCGCGGGGCGCCGGCGGAGTGCCCGGCGGTCGAGGAGCACCAGAAGTCGGGGCTCGGGAAGTAGGCGTCGAGGGGGACGGAGGGGTTGAAGACGATGTGCGGGATCCGCCCGTCCGCCCACTGGGCCGCCAGCAGCGTCTCCAGTTCCGTCTGGGCCCGTAACGGCGAGAGGTGCCGCAGGCCGATCGCGACGAACGCCGAGTCCCACGACCACTGGTGCGGGTACAGCCCGCGCGAGGGCACCGTGGACGTCCCCGTCCAGCCGGCCTCCAGCACGGCGGCAGCCCTGACGTGCAAGGGAGGCGCGGTGCCGGGCGGTTCGTATGCAACGGTGCGTCCTGGGGGACGCGAGGGGCGTTGTGCGGTGCGGTCCACTCGGGGCTCTCCGAAAAGACGTCCGGCCAGCCGGTTCGGCTGCGGCTACCGTGGGGTTACGTCTATTTAACACGCAGAACCCACTATGTAAGGCAAGGTTGGGAAACACAAGGGGGTGTGCATGACCGGACAGCCCGGGAGAACCGGACGAGGCGCGGGTCAGGCGAGCGCCGGCGACCTGCTCGAACTGGTGCGCAGTCGACGCGCCGTGACCCGGGGTGCCCTGCAACAGGCGACCGGACTGTCCCGGGCCACCGTCGGGCAGCGGCTGGACCGGCTCTTCCGTGCCGGCTGGCTGCGCGAGGGCGCCGGCGGGCCGGTGGACTCGCCCCTGGGCGGGCGGCCCTCCATCACCCTGGAGTTCGACGACGAGCACGCGGTGGTCCTGGCCGCCGACCTCGACACCCGGCATGCCCGGGCCGCCGTGCTGTCACTGAGCGGTGAGATCCTCGCCGAGCACTCCGGCACCCTCGTCATCGAGGACGGACCGGACGTCGTCCTCGGCGAACTCGGCGGCTGGTTCGCCGAGTTGCTGGTCAAGACCGGGCATGGGGCCGAGGCGGTCTGCGGGGTCGGGCTCGCGGTGCCCGGCCCGGTCGACACCGACACCGGCCGGGTCGTCCAGCCGCCGATCATGCCGGGCTGGGACGGCTACGACATAAGGGGCCGGATGGCCCGGGCGCTCGCCGAGCACGCGGACGCCGCCGCGGTGCCGGTGCTGGTGGACAACGACGCCAACCTCATGGCCTACGGCGAACAGCGCACCGGCTACCCGGACTGCTCCGCCTTCGTGCTGGTGAAGGTCTCCACCGGCATCGGCGCCGGGGTCGTGGTGGACGGCGCGGTGTTCCGGGGCATCGACGGCGGCGCCGGCGACATCGGGCACATCCGGGTGCCGGAGGGCGCCGAGGCGCTGTGCCGGTGCGGTTCCTACGGCTGTCTGGCCGCCCTCGCGAGCGGCGGCGCGGTCGCGCGGCGGCTGGCGGAGGCCGGGGTGCCGGCGGCCTCCGGCTCGGACGTTCGGGACCTGCTGGCGTCCGGGCACCCGGAGGCGGTCGGACTCGCCCGGGAGGCCGGGCGCCGGGTCGGGGACGTCCTCGCGACGGTCGTGACGCTACTCAACCCCGGCGTGCTGATGATCGCCGGGGATCTGGCCGGAACTCCCTTCCTGACAGGGGTCCGCGAACTGCTGTACCAGCGGGCGCTGCCCCGCTCCACCGCCCACCTGGAGGTGGTCACCGCGCGGCTGGGTGAGCGGGCCGCGCTGGTGGGAGCCGGTGCCATGGTGGTGGAGCACCTCTACGCGCCCGAGCGGATCGAGGAGCGGCTGCGCGCGCTCGGGGTGTGACGGCCGTGTTTCCGTTCCGAGGCACGTCCGCATGGTGAAATCCCGGCGGCTGTGGCAGCGTGATTCTCGCCACCCCTGATAAGGGTTGCGCTCAGATGAGCAGATCGTGAGCGGCTGCACTTCTCCAAGGGGTGGCACTGAGTGCCACGCTTTGATCGTTCATCGAGCGAAATCAAATGTGCGGAAACTCCGCTCAGATGAGCGCGCAGTGGGCCTCAGGAAGGCTCTTGCGTTCAAGAAGTGAAAACATGCGGCTGTGATCGCTTGCTCAGCCTTGACTTTCGATCCGCTGGCGGACGAGTGGTTACAGGCGCATGACGCACGAGTGGACGTACCCAGACGCCTTTGATCTGGGTATGTTCCTGCCCGTCAGGGCAGCCACCGCGTCCTCGAGGAGTCGAGACCCGTGTCGGAAAACAAAGATCTTCAGGTAGCTGAGCACGGCACCAGCGTTGAGGGCGTGAAGTTCGTCTATGACTTCACCGAGGGCAACAAGGACCTCAAGGACCTCCTCGGTGGCAAGGGCGCGAACCTCGCGGAGATGACCAATCTGGGCCTTCCGGTCCCTCCCGGCTTCACCATCACCACCGAGGCCTGCAAGGTCTACCTGGAGAGCGGCGAGGAGCCCGCGGCACTGCGTGACGAGGTGAGTGCACACCTCGACGCGCTCGAGGCCCGCATGGGCAAGAAGCTCGGCCAGGCCGACGACCCGCTGCTCGTGTCCGTGCGCTCGGGCGCCAAGTTCTCCATGCCCGGCATGATGGACACCGTCCTCAACATCGGCCTCTCCGACAAGTCGGTGCAGGGCCTGGCCAAGCAGGCCGGCGACGACCGGTTCGCGTGGGACTCCTACCGCCGCCTCATCCAGATGTTCGGCAAGACCGTCCTGGGCGTCGACGGCGAGCTGTTCGAGGACGCGCTGGACGCGGCCAAAGCCGCCAAGAAGGTCACGGTCGACACCGAGCTGGAGGCGGCCGACCTCAAGAAGCTCGTCACCAAGTTCAAGAAGATCGTCAAGACCGAGGCCGGCCGGGACTTCCCGCAGGACCCGCGCGAGCAGATGGACCTCGCCATCCACGCGGTCTTCGACTCCTGGAACACCGACCGCGCCAAGCTCTACCGCCGCCAGGAGCGCATCCCCGGCGACCTCGGTACCGCGGTCAACGTCTGCTCCATGGTCTTCGGCAACCTCGGCCCCGACTCCGGCACCGGTGTCGCCTTCACCCGCGACCCCGCCTCCGGTCACCAGGGCGTCTACGGCGACTACCTCCAGAACGCGCAGGGCGAGGACGTCGTCGCGGGCATCCGCAACACCGTGCCGCTCGCCGAGCTGGAGCAGATCGACAAGAAGTCGTACGACCAGCTGATGCAGATCATGGAGACGCTGGAGAACCACTACAAGGATCTCTGCGACATCGAGTTCACCATCGAGCGCGGTGTGCTGTGGATGCTCCAGACCCGCGTCGGCAAGCGCACCGCGGGCGCGGCCTTCCGCATCGCGACCCAGCTGGTGGACCAGGGCCTGATCGACGAGGCCGAGGCGCTCACCCGCGTCAACGGCGCCCAGCTGGCGCAGCTGATGTTCCCGCGCTTCGACGAGAGCGCCAAGGTCGAGCAGGTCGGGCGCGGCATCGCCGCCTCCCCGGGCGCGGCCGTCGGCAAGGCCGTCTTCGACTCCTACACGGCCGTGAAGTGGTCGCGTTCCGGCGAGAAGGTCATCCTGATCCGCCGTGAGACCAACCCCGACGACCTGGACGGCATGATCGCCGCCGAGGGCATCCTGACCTCCCGCGGCGGCAAGACCTCCCACGCGGCCGTCGTCGCGCGCGGCATGGGCAAGACCTGTGTCTGCGGCGCCGAGGAGCTGGAGGTCGACACCAAGCGCCGCCGGATGACCGTCCCGGGCGGCCACGTCGTCGAGGAGGGCGACGTCGTCTCCATCGACGGCTCCTCCGGCAAGGTCTACCTCGGTGAGGTACCCGTCGTGCCGTCGCCGGTCGTGGAGTACTTCGAGGGCCGGATGCACCCCGGCGCCGACGACGCCGACGAGCTCGTCGAGGCCGTCCACCGCATGATGGCCTTCGCCGACCGCAAGCGCCGCCTGCGGGTGCGCGCCAACGCCGACAACGCCGAGGACGCGCTGCGCGCCCGCCGCTTCGGCGCCCAGGGCATCGGCCTGTGCCGCACCGAGCACATGTTCCTCGGCGACCGGCGCGAGCTGGTGGAGCGGCTGATCCTGGCCGACACGGACGCCGAGCGCGAGGAGTCCCTCAAGCAGCTGCTGCCGCTCCAGAAGCAGGACTTCGTGCAGCTCTTCGAGTCGATGGACGGCCTGCCGGTCACCGTCCGCCTGCTCGACCCGCCGCTGCACGAGTTCCTCCCGGACATCACCGAGCTGTCCGTCCGCGTGGCCCTCGCCGAGTCCCGCCAGGAGCCGCACGAGAACGAACTGCGCCTGCTCCAGGCGGTCCACCGCCTGCACGAGCAGAACCCGATGCTGGGTCTGCGCGGTGTGCGTCTCGGCCTGGTCATCCCCGGCCTGTTCACCATGCAGGTCCGGGCGATCGCCGAGGCCGCGGCCGAGCGCAAGGCCGCCAAGGGCGACCCGCGCGCCGAGATCATGATCCCGCTCGTCGGCACGGTCCAGGAGCTGGAGATCGTGCGCGAGGAGGCCGACGCGGTCATCGCCGAAGTGGAGGCGGCCTCGGGGGCGCAGCTGAAGCTGTCCATCGGCACGATGATCGAGCTGCCGCGCGCCGCGCTGACCGCCGGCCAGATCGCCGAGGCGGCGCAGTTCTTCTCCTTCGGCACGAACGACCTGACCCAGACGGTGTGGGGCTTCAGCCGGGACGACGTGGAGGCGAGCTTCTTCACGGCGTACCTGGAGAAGGGCATCTTCGGTGTCTCCCCGTTCGAGACGATCGACAAGGACGGTGTGGGCTCCCTGGTGAAGCTGGCCGCCAAGGCCGGCCGCGAGACCCGCCCCGACCTCAAGCTCGGCGTCTGCGGCGAGCACGGCGGCGACCCTGAGTCGGTCCACTTCTTCCACGAGGTCGGACTCGACTACGTCTCCTGCTCCCCGTTCCGCATCCCGGTGGCCCGCCTGGAAGCGGGCCGGGCGGCGGTCCAGTCCCAGGGCAGCGACCACCGCTGACGCGGGGGTAGAGAACCCGGAGCCGTCGGCGGTCCCCGACCCTCACCGATCGCGGCGGCTCCGGAGCACGAGACGAAGGGGCGGCACCTGTGCGGAGGTGCCGCCCCTTCGGCGTCCCCGCTTATCCGGGGAGCCCTTCCCGCAGGCACACGACGGTGCCGGTCCGGGCCGCGTCCAGCAGCGCGGCGAGGGTGGGCAGCCCGGTCGCCAGCGGGGTGGACTCCAGCTCGGCGAGGGCGAAGAAGCCGTGCCGGTCGTGCTCCACGCTGCGCCGGACGGGCTGCCCGGCCGGGAGCCGGCCACCGTGGAAGTAGAAGTCGATCACCGGCCCCGTCTCCAGCACATCGGCCCGGTGGTCGTACCCGAGGAACCGCAGGTCCTCTTCCAGGGTGATGCCGGTCTCCTCGTGCAACTCCCGGCGCGCGGCCCCTACGGGGTCCTCTCCGTGGTCGAGCATGCCGCCCGGCAGCCCCCACAGCCCCGCGGCGGGCAGCCCCCCGGCGTAGCGCAGCAGCAGGATCCGGTCCTCGGCGTCGAGCAGCAGGACGCAGGACGCGACGATGGTCTGCGGCAGTGTCTTGACCCACTCGGCACGGGGCAGCACACCCGGCGCGTTCGGGACGGGCACGGTCGTGTCCACGGTGGTGTTCCTTCCGTCGGCTGGACAGCCCGCTGCGAACTGCCCAACCGGTGGAACGGCCGGGCCCGCCGATGGTCACCGGCGGGCCCGGCTCAGGTGGCGCACGCGGCCCCCGTCACGAGCGGAACGGGCCCGTCACCTCGTACGTGATGCCGCCCGAGGAGCTGCCGCTGGTGCCGCGCTGGCTGGAGAAGTAGAGGCGGGTGCCGTTCGGGGAGAAGGCCGGGCCCGTGATCTCCGAGCCCGACTGGCCGTCGATACGCAGGAACGAGGCGACGACGTCGTCGGGGGTGATCACGCAGATCTCCATGTTGCCGCCGTCCTCGGCGACGAACAGGTCGCCCGAGGAGGTGCCGGTGATGTTGTCGACGCCGGTGAGCGGGGCCGTGCCGTTGACGAGGGAGTCGTCGTAGGCCAGTTCGTAGGTGTTGGTGAGGAGGTTCAGCTGCCAGACGCGGTTGTCGCCCTTGGTGGTGAACCAGACCGTGTCGTCGGCGTAGTGGCAGCCCTCGCCGCCGTTGAAGGACTTCGAGCCGGAGACCTGGGAGCGGGTGGCGGTGGGGGAGCCGTCCGGGTCGGGGACGTCGGCCCAGGAGAAGGAGCCGCTGGTGGCGCTGCCCGCGACCATCACCTGGAGGGTGCCGGACGACAGGTCGCCCCAGGTCGTCGGCACGAAGCGGTAGAAGCGGCCGTTCGTCTCGTCCTCGGTCAGGTAGATCACCTTGCGCACCGGGTCGGCGGCCGCCGCCTCGTGCTTGAAACGGCCCATCGCCGCGCGCTGCACCGCCGCGTTCGTGCCCCACGGGTCGGTCTCGTAGACGTAGCCGAGGGACACCTCCTCGCAGGACAGCCAGGTGTTCCAAGGCGTCTTGCCGCCCGCGCAGTTCTGCCGGGTGTTGGACAGGATGCGGTACGCGGCCGTGATCGCGCCCGTCGACGAGAACTTCACCGCGCTCGCGCCGCCCGAGGGGTTGATCTCGGAGTTGGAGACATAGATCCAGCCCGTGCCGTCGGCGTAACAGGCGCCGCCGTCCGGGGCGTTGTGCCAGGTGTACAACGTGGTCCCGACCCGCTGGCCCGACCGGGCGATGACGCGGCTGGTGAAGCCGGCGGGGAGTCTGATGCCGTTGGCGTCCGGGGAACCCAGCGGCCCGTAGGGGCCGGTGCCGGGCTGGGCCGGAGCCGCGTACGCGGCTCCGCGCCACAGGGTTCCGCCCAGAGCAGCCGATGTGCCGCCTAGGACGGCCGCACGCAGGAGGCTACGACGTTCCACTCTCGCTCCAAGAGGTGCCGTACCGCCCCGCCGCCGGTCGACGGCAGGGTTGTGCGTGGGGGAGGCGGAAAGGACGCTAGGGGCGCCGGATTGACGGGGCGTGGACAGCTCGTGGCCGTGGGGCGGCATGCTGTGTACCGCCTGTGCCCGCAGGGCGAGGACGCGTGCCTACGCCGGTAGCGCCGGCGCCTCCCGTCTCGGCCTCCTCGGGCGGTCGCCGCCCGGCCCCGGCGTGCCCTCGCCCGGCGGTCGCGCGGACGGCAGCCGGATCACCACGTCCAGACCGCCGGTCGCCGCCGCGCGCAACGCCGCCTCACCACCGCTGGCGTGGGCGAGGCGCTGCACCAGGGCCAGACCGAGACCCGTACCGCCCTTGGGGGCGCCCGGGGCGCGCCAGAAGCGGTCGAAGGCCCGGGCCCGCTGTTCCTCTGTCATGCCCGGCCCCTCGTCGGTGACATGCAGGTCGACCCAGCGGGGCCGGCTGTCGCGCAACGCCCGACGGGGCGGGGCGTGCAGCCGCAGCTCGATCGTGACGGTGCTGCCCTCCGGGGACGCCCGCAGCGCGTTGGACAGCAGGTTGTCCATGATCTGCTCGACGGCCCCCGGCACCGCCAGCACCGGGCCCACGCTCCCCGCGAAGAGCACGAGGGAGACGTCCTCCCGGGCGAACAGGGGCTGCCAGGTGCGGTGCCGCTCCGCGCAGATCGCGCCCAGGTCGACGGTGGCGGGGATGGCCGCGTGCTCCTCCAGCCGGGCCATGGCCAGCAGGTGCTCGACCATGCGGGCCAGCCGGTCCGTCTCGGTGACGGCGGCGGTGAGGCTGCCCCGGGCCCGGGCGGCGATGTCCGGCTCCAGGTTCTCCAGGCGAAGCCGCAGCGCCGCCAGCGGGGTCTTCAGCTGGTGCGAGGCCTCCCCCGCGAACGCCCGCTGGGAGGCCAGCAGATGGGCGAACCGGGCCGCGGTGTGGTTGAACGCGGCGGCCAGACTGCGCACTTCCGGCGGCCCCTTCGAGATGGTCACCGGCGCGAACCGACCGCCCTCGGCCAAGTCGTGCGTGGCCTGCTCCAGTTCACGGATGGGGCGGCCCGCCCAGCGGGCGAACGCGAAACCGACCACGGCCACCGCCGTCAGCACGGCGAACCCGCCCAGCGCGAGCAGCAGCCAGACGTGGTGCACCCGCTCGTGGACCGTCCTCGTCGGCACCGTCAGCCACACCGCACCCACCGGCCGCGCGTCCTGGCCGACCGGCGCGGCCACCGACAGATACTCCACCCCGCCGATCGTGGAGGTGCGGACGTCCACCGTCGACGTGCCGCGCAGCGCGGCCGCGATGCCCGGCCGGGCGGCCAGGGTGCCGGACATCCCGGGGTCCAGCCGGTGCGAGGCGGCGAGCAGCGTGCCCGCCGCGTCGACGATCACGACCTTGCCCCCGATGCGCTCCGCGCAGTGCGCCACCCGCCCGGGCAGGTCCCGCTCGGCCCGCCCCGCCGCGAGCGACAGCGCGGCGTACGCGGACACCGACTCGGCCTCGTCCTTCGCCGCGTTGACGACCCGCTCCCGCTCACCGCGCGAGTACACGAACCCCAGCGGGATCTCCAGGCAGAGCAGCACCAGCGCCGCGAGGCTGAGGTAGCTGAGCAGCAGCCGGCGGGTCACGGAGAGGCCACCTGCGCGGTCGGCCCCGTGTGCACCGACAGCCGGAAGCCGACGCCCCGCAGCGTCCTGATCCACGCCGGGTGCCCCAACTTGCGGCGCAGCGCGGCCACATGGACGTCCAGGGTCTTGGTCGGACCGTCGTAGTGCGGGTCCCAGACCCGGTCGAGGATCTGCTGCCGCGAGTAGACCGCGCCCGGGTCCTCGCTGAGCAGTGCCAGCAGGTCGAACTCCTTGGGCGTGAGCAGGACGGGGGCGTCGCCGACCCAGACCTGACGAGTGCGGCGGTCCACGACGAGCGGGCCCGGGTCCTGCGGCGATTCCGGTGCTGGGTCGTGCGCGGCGGTCGCGGGGGGTTCGTAGGAGAGGGCCGGGGCCGGTTCGTACGCGGGGGCGGGAGCCGGTTCGTAGGCGGAGGCCGCGGCGGGCTCGTACGCGAGGTCCGGAGCGGGGTCGTACGACGGCGACTCGGGGAGGCTCCGGGCGCCCGGAGCCTCGGGGAACGCCTGGTGGGCGCGTTGCGTGCGACGGGTCACCGCGCGGACCCGGGCGACCAGTTCCCGCACGCTGAATGGTTTCGCCAGGTAGTCGTCGGCGCCCAGTTCCAGGCCCAGCACGCGGTCGGCCTCCTCGCCGCGCGCGCTGAGGATGACGATCGGCACGTCCGAGACCTGCCGGATGCCGCGGCAGACGTCGATGCCGTCCATGTCCGGCAGCCCCAGGTCGAGCAGGACGACGTCGTTGTACGGGCCTCTCAGACCGTCCGTGCCGGTGGCGACGTGGTCGACCGCCAGTCCGAAGTTGCCGAGCCCTTCCATGAGCGGCTCGGCGATCGTCTCGTCGTCTTCGATGAGCAGCACTCGTAGGCCCATACGTCCTGTCTCTCCGTGAAACCGGCATGAATCCGGGCAGGGTGAATTCGCATCCCCCGCCGCGGAGTTCACACGCTACAAGAAGACGCTGCGTCTGGGAATGCGGGCAAAGAATGTTCAATTGCTGTCCGGGCTCTGGAGTTTGCTTAACCTTCTGTTGTAGGTCGGCGGTCTACGGTGGGGTGCACAGGATGAACTCCCAGTTCAGGAGGTTGCCTTGAAGACTTTGCTGGATCGTGCCCGCACGTTCAGGACACGCGTAGATTTCGACAGCGTTGCATACCGGAAACTGGCCGAGGGGCAATATCCGGAGGCGCTGTTCATTACCTGCTCGGACTCGCGCGTCATACCCGCGATGATCACGGGTGCCCAGCCCGGTGAGATATTCGAGCTACGGAACGCGGGAAATATCGTGCCGCCCTACGGACGACCCGGGGCCAGTGGAGAGGCGGCCACCATCGAGTACGCACTGGAGGTGCTCGGGGTTCAGGACATCGTGGTGTGCGGTCACTCACACTGCGGTGCGATGGGTGCGCTGAAGTCCGGCGACGACCTCACGTCCCTGCCCGGCGTGGACGCCTGGCTCCGCCTCGCCCGCCCGGAGCTGACCTCCGTACTGGAGACCGCGCCGGACGACCCGTCCCTGCCGGAGGTCTCCCAGGGCAATGTCGTCAACCAGCTGGCGGCACTGCGGAGTTACCCCGTGGTGCGCCGGCGCCTCGACTCGGGCCGGCTCCGGCTGCACGGCTGGTACTACGAGGTCGACACCGGTTTCGTCTACGAACTCGGCGACGAGGGCGACTTCCGGGTGCACGCCGCGTGAGCGGGGCGCCCACGCGGCGTGCCCCCGGAACTCGCCGCCCTCCGCGAGTCCGTACGCGACCCCGCTGCCGCCCTCGCTGCACCGGCCCGGTGCCCGGCGCC
>NZ_JAIGQA010000203.1:0-13530 GCF_019733245.1 Streptomyces sp. WAC04114 | reverse complement strand
GCGGGGGGCGGTCCCGGTCTCTGCGGGGCCGGTCGGTCGTTCAGGGACGGGTGCGGAATTCTGCGGCGCGACAGCCGCTCGCGCGAGGGCCGGTCGAATGGGGGCGGTCGTGGCACGGCCGGTCGTGCAGAGGCCGGTGGCGTGAGGGCGGGTGCGTGAGGGCCGGTCGTGCCAAGGCCGGTGGCGTGAGGGCCGGCCGTGTGCCGCCTACGCGCTGACCGGGCGTGACCAGGACGGGGCCGTTCCCGTCACGCGGCACAGTGCCAGGTAGAGGGGGATCGGCGGGGTGTACGGAAGTGTGCCGTCCGGGCGGTGGATCAGTTCGGGGATCTCCGGCAGGTCCGGGACGATCGCGCCGGTGACGTACCGCGCCGGGGCGGGCCATTCCAGGGCGTGGTCGGAATCGGCCGGCACCAGCCACCACCAGTGCGCGTCGTCGGCGTAGACGCAGCCCACCCGGGGCAGCCGCGGCATGACGAGCGGGCCGACGCGGGCGGAGACGGCGATCGCGTCGCAGCCGAGCGGGGCGGTCATGCCGTCGGGGACGGGCAGTCGCAGGGCGGGGCCCGGCGTGTGCAGTCCGCGCCGGACGCGCACCAGCGTGTCCAGGTTCAGCACGCGGCCTCCCCGCACCGGGCTCATGCGTGCCTCCGCTCTCGGTGGTGCTTCTGCGGGGGAACCTCCGGGGCGCCGCGCAGGTGCCGCGCCTGATGGGTTTCGGTCCCGTCGTCCGGGTCGTCGGACGGACCCCGCTTGGGGCGGGCGCCCCAGCCCAGGTCGCTCCGGGGCCCGGCCGGACAGTCCGCGGCGCCGGGGGCGTCAGAGGCGTCCGGGGTGTCCGCCGTGTGTGGCAGCTCGGCCCAGACCAGCAGCCCGGGGCCGTTCTCATGGGCACCCCAGGAATGACAGAGGGCGTCGACGAGGAGCAGTCCCCTCCCGTGCTCCTCCTCGGGCCTTGTCCGGCTGGCGGCGTGGGGCTGGCCGGGGGCGCAGCCCTCGTCGCGCACGGCTATCCGCACCAGGTCGTCGCCGTCGAGCAGCTCGCACGCTATGTGGGTGCTCGCCGTGTGCACGATGGCGTTGGTGACCAGTTCGGAGACCACCAGGGCCGCGCTGTCGCACGTGTCCTCGCACACCGACCAGCCCGTCAGCCGGGCCCGCGTCAGACGTCTGGCTTGAGCGGGGGAACCCGGATGTGCGGCCAGCTCGAAACGGAACCGGCGCTCGGCAGCGGCCCCGAGGGGGGTCTCTCCCGTAGCGGCGCCAAGCCCGGGAGGGCTTGCGGCGGCGTCTGTTCCTAAGGGCGCGGACGGAATCACGCTTGCCACTATCGCCCCGCCGTGAACACTTGGCAAGTGTCACTCTGAAAATTGCAGAGTGCCGTGTGACGGTCTGGAAGGCCGTGGCACACTGCTCGCAACAGCACCCCGCGCGGCGCCAGTTGAGATCGTCGAAGATTCGTTCGAAACGCTTGTTCGGATCAGTTCTTCGAAAGGGTCCTCGAATGGCGCCGCCGGGCTGTCAGCGTTCTTTTCCGGCCGGCTCGTCAGAACTCTTCGTGGAGGTGGAGCGTGAGTGAACCGCGGTCCGCACCGACGGTCGGTCAGGTCGTGCTCGGCCGACGCCTGCTGGACCTGAGGGAACGCGCGGGGATGCGGCGCGAGGAGGCCGCACGCATCCTGCGCGTCGCCCCCGCCACCGTCCGGCGCATGGAGATGGCCGAGGTCGCGCTCAAAATCCCCTATCTGCAACTGCTCCTCAAGGCCTACGGAACCTCCGACGAGGAAGCCGAAGCCTTCGTCCAGCTGGCCGAGGACGCCAACAAGCCCGGCTGGTGGCAGCGTTTCCACGACATCCTGCCCGGCTGGTTCTCGATGTACGTCAGCCTCGAGGGCGCTGCCAGTGTCATCCGCAGCTACGAGCCCCATTTCGTCCCCGGGCTGCTGCAGACCGAGGACTACGCGCGCGGAGTGCTCCGGTCGGGCGCCATCGGCCAGACCCGGCCCGAGGACATCGAGCGCCATGTCGCCCTGCGCATGCAGCGCCAGGCCCTGCTCACCCGTGAGGACGCGCCCCGGCTCTGGGTCGTGATGGACGAGACCGCGCTGCGGCGCCCGGCCGGTGGCCCGGAGGTGATGCGCGCCCAGATCGACAAACTGCTCGACGCCACGAAGCTCCCCAACGTGACGTTGCAGATCGCCCCGTTCGCGGGCGGGCCGCACCCGGGCACGTACGGACCGTTCGTGCTGTTCCGATTCGCCATGCCCGAACTGCCGGACATGGTCTACAGCGAGTACCTGACCGGCGCGGTCTATCTCGACGCGCGCACCGAGGTGGCGACCCACCTCGAGGTCATGGACCGCATGGCGGCGCAGGCCGCTACGGCACATCGCACGAAGGAGATCCTCCGGGATCTCCGCAAGGAGCTGTGAATGGATCGCATCAAGCCGCGCAAACACGTCTACAACGGCATGCCGGCGCGTGACTTGGGCAGCGAAGGCTGGCACAAGCCGTGGAGCGGTGGAAACGGAGGCAACTGTCTGGAGGCGATGAAGCTCGCCGACGGCCGGATCGCCCTGAGGCAGTCCACCGACCCGGACGGGCCGGCGCTGATCTACACCACCGACGAGATGACCGCCTTCATCGAAGGAGCCAAGGCGGGGGAGGCGGACTTCCTGCTGTCCTGACGTGATTGCCGTTTTGTTGTTCGACTTCCTTGATTCGGTGCTGAATTGACCACCCTGTGTGCCTTACGGAGAACCTCATGACCGGGCAGGACCCCATGTCGGCCGTCCAGATCGACACGACCAGACCCCATCCCGCGCGGATGTACGACTGGTACCTCGGCGGAAAGGACAATTACCCGGTCGACGAGGAGATGGGCCGGCAGATGCTCACCCTCGACCCCCGGGTGCCGGTGATGGCACGGGTCAACCGCGCGTTCATGCACCGGACCACACGCTGGCTGGCCCGCAACGGCGTACGGCAGTTCCTGGACATCGGCACCGGCATACCGACCGAGCCCAATCTGCACCAGGTCGCCCAGGAGACCGCCCCCGGAGCCCGGGTCGTCTACTGCGACAACGACCCCATCGTCCTGGCACACGCGGCGGCGCTGCTGCGCGGCTCGGACGAGGGCGCGACCGAGTACCTCCAGGCCGACGTGCGCGACCCGGACGCCATCCTGGAGGGCGCGAGGAAGGTCCTGGACTTCACCCGGCCCGTCGCACTGTCGCTCATCGCGCTGCTGCACTTCGTCTCCGACGAGGACGGCGCCCACGACCTGGTCCGCCGGCTGCTCGCCGAACTGCCCTCCGGCAGCTACCTGGTGATGACCCACGCCACCGCCGACTTCACCCCGGAGGAGTCGAAGGCGGCCACCGAGAAGATGCGCGCCGCGGGTGTCACCCTGGCCCTGCGCTCCCGCGAGGAGTTCAGCCGCTTCTTCGACGGCCTCGACCTCGTCGAGCCCGGCGTCCAGGTGCCGCACCACTGGCATCCCGAGCTGGGCGAGCCCGTGCCCGGCCAGGACGACGGGGTGATCCCGGGCTACGGGGCGGTCGGGCGCAAGGCCTAGGCCCCTCCGGGTCCTCCGGGTTCCGCCTCGGGCCGGTCACGGCGGCGGCAGTGCACCGCACAGCGCCTCCAGGGCCGGCCCGTAGGCGTGCTCGGAGGGCGTCGCGTACCCGACCACGAGACCGTCGTCCGCCGGCATGTCCGTCTCCGGGTGCCGGAACGCGGCGAGGCCGTCGAGGGCGATGCCCTGCCAGGCGGCGGCCTTGACCGCGGAGGCCTCGGTGCCGGGCGGCAGCCGCAGCACCGCGTGCAGCCCGGCCGCCACGCCGGTCACCTCGACGTGCGGCGCGCGCTCGGCCAGTGCCGCGACGAGCCGGTCCCGGCGGCCGCGGTACCGCTGCCGCATCCGGCGCACGTGCCGGTCGTACGATCCCGAGACGATGAAGTCCGCCAGGCTCAGCTGGTCGAGGACGCTCGCCCACGCCTCGCGCTCGCCCTTGGCGGCCAGGACGGCGTCGACGTACCGCTCGGGGAGCACCATCCAGCCCAGCCGCACCGCCGGCGACAGGCTCTTGCTGACCGAGCCGATGTGGATGACGCGCTCAGGGTCCAGTCCCTGGACGGCGCCGACCGGCTTGCGGTCGTAGCGGAACTCCCCGTCGTAGTCGTCCTCCAGGACCAGCCCGTCCCGCGTGCCCGCCCAGTCGATCAGGGCGGCCCGGCGCCCGGGGTGCAGCGGTCCGCCGGTGGGGAACTGGTGCGCCGGTGTGAGCAGCACCGCCCGCTCGCGCCCCAGTCGGTCGACCCGCGCCCCGTGTTCGTCGAGGGGGAGCGGCACGGTCCGCACACCGGCGGCGGCCAGGACCTCCCGGTGGAACCCGAGTCCGTACGCCTCCACCGCCAAGGGTCCGCGCAGGACGCCGCCTCCGAACAGCAGCCGCAGTGCGTGCGCGAAACCGGAGCAGATCACGATCAGGTCCGGTGCGGTCCGCACGCCACGCGCGCGTGCCAGGTACTCCGTGAGTGCCTCCCGCAGTTCCCGCCGGCCGGCCGGGTCGCCCGGGCCGAAGACCTCGTTGGGCGCCTGCTGGAGGGCCCGCCGGTAGGAGGCCAGCCAGGCGGTGCGCGGGAACGCCGAGACGTCCGGCGTGCCCTGCATCAGGTCGTGCCGGGGGCCACGCGCGCGTGCGGGCGCCTTCTTGGGCACGCGGCGGGCGGGCCGCAGCGGCTCGGCCCGCTCTGCGACCCTGGTCCCCGAGCCCTGCCGGGCCGTGAGCCAGCCCTCGGCGACCAGCTCCGCGTACGCGTCCGCCACCGTGTTGCGGGCCACGCCGAGGTCCGCCGCGAGCGAGCGGTACGGCGGCAGCCGCGTGCCCGGAGCGAGCCGCCCGCCGCGCACGGCCTCGCGCAGCGCCCGGATCAGCGCCGCCCGTCCGCCGCCCGGCCCGGTCAGCTCCAGATGCAGGTCGGACCCGATCCGCTCCGCCGAATTGACCCACGAATCAGCCATGGAAATGCACCCTACAGTGGGTCTTTCCGGCCCGTAGGTTGATGGGCATGACGACGAACACGAGCGCGAACAGCACCCAGGTGACGACGACCCGGCTGGACTTCGGCAGGTCCGCCCCGAAGGCCTTCCGGGCCCTCATCGCCTTCGACGCCGCCGCCCGCGAGGGCCTCGACCCCGCCCTGGTCGAACTGATCCAGATCCGCTCCTCGCACCTCAACCACTGCGCCTACTGCCTCCACATGCACACGGGCGACGCCCGAAAGGCCGGCGAGAGCGAGGACCGGCTGCACATGGTCGCGGTGTGGCGCGAGGCCCGCCACTTCTTCACCGAACGGGAGCAGGCGGCCCTCGCCCTCACCGACGCCATGACCCGCGTCGCCGACGCCGGCGTCCCCGACGACGTCTACGCGCGGGCCGCTTCGCAGTTCGACGAGCGGGAACTGGCCCAGGTCATCGCCCTGATCTGCACGATCAACACCTGGAACCGGGTGGCGCTGTCGACGGGGAAGGTGGCGGGGACGGACCAGCGGTGACCTCAAGAGGGAGTCCCGCCTCAGGGCGCTACACCGCCATGGGCCGGTCGTGCGGCCCGATCGGGGCCGGCAGCCTCGAACTGCCCGTCAGATGACGGTCGACGGCCGCCGCCACCGCCCGCCCCTCGGCGATCGCCCACACGATGAGCGACTGCCCCCGGGCCGCGTCGCCCGCGGCGAACACCCCGGGCACGTTCGTGGCGAAACCGGAGTCCCGCGCGATCGTCCCGCGGGGCTCCATCTCCAGCCCCAGCTGGTCGACGAGCCCGTCCTCCCGGTCGGGCCCGGAGAAGCCGAGGGCGAGCAGCACGAGGTCCACGGGGAGCGTCCGCCCGGTGCCCTCCACCGGGCGGCGCCGCGCGTCCACCTCGGTCAGGTGCAGCGACCGCACATGCCCCTGCGGATCACCGTCGAAGCGCAGCGTGGACGCCGCGAACAGCCGCGCGTCCGCGTCGGCGACCGGGGCGGTCCGCAGGTCACGGGCCTCTTCATGGGCCGCGGACAGCCGGTAGAGCCGCATCGGGTACGTCGGCCAGGGCTCGGTGTCCTCGTCGCGCACCGCGTCCGGCAGCGCGTAGATGTCCAGCTGGGTCACGGACGCGGCGCCCTCCCGGACGGCCGTGCCCAGACAGTCCGCCCCGGTGTCGCCGCCGCCCACGATGACGACGTGCTTCCCGGCGGCCGACAGCGGAGAGGTCTCCAGATCACCCTCACGAACCCGGTTGGACAGCGGGAGGTACTCCATCGCCTGGTGAATGCCCGTCAGCTCCCGCCCCGGCACCGGAAGTTCACGCCATGCCGTCGCCCCGGTGGCGAGCACCACGGCGTCGTAGCGGGTGCGCAGCTCGTCGGCCCCGATGTCCCGACCGACCGCCGTCGACGTCCGGAACTTCGTCCCCTCGGCCCGCATCTGCTCCAGCCGCCGCTCCAGGTGGCGCTTCTCCATCTTGAACTCGGGGATGCCGTACCTCATCAGCCCGCCGGGCCGGTCGTCCCGTTCGTACACGGCGACCGTGTGCCCGGCCCGTGTCAGCTGCTGGGCCGCGGCCAGTCCGGTGGGGCCCGAACCGATCACCGCCACCGTCTTGCCGGACAGCCGTTCCGGAGGCCTCGGCGGTGTGAAGCCCTCCTCCCAGGCCCGGTCGGCGATCGCGCACTCGACGTTCTTGATGGTGACGGCCGGCTGGTTGATCGCCAGCACGCATCCCGCCTCGCACGGCGCCGGGCACAACCTGCCGGTGAACTCCGGGAAGTTGTTCGTGGCGTGCAGCCGGTCGGCGGCCGCCCGCCAGTCCTCCCTGGACACCAGGTCGTTCCACTCGGGGATGAGGTTGCCCAGCGGGCAGGCGTCGTGGCAGAAGGGGATGCCGCAGTCCATGCAACGGTCGGCCTGCTTGCTGATGATCGGCAGCAGCGCCCCGGGGACGTAGACCTCGTCCCAGTCCCGCGCCCGTTCCTCCACCGGCCGGCGTGGCCAGTCCTGGCGAGGCGTGGTCATGAAACCCTTGGGATCGGCCATGGCCGTCTTCCTTGCGTGCGCGTGTGGCAGGCCCTGCGTCTTCGGGCGGCGCTCTTGTCGGTCGTGGTGCGGCACTCGTGCGGCCGCGTCCTCTTGTGCGTGGTGCGGCGGTCTTTTCGCCACGATACGTCCGCCTCCGGGCCGGTGCCTGTCGCCGCGTGGCGCGGCCGTCAGGCGAACACCGGCGCGTACGGCTGCGCGGCCTTCAGGGAAGCGCCGGCGCGTTCGACTGGGCGGCCTTCGGGCGAGCGCCGGCACGTACGACTGGGCGGCAGTCGGGCGAGCGTCTGTATATACGGCTGGGTGGCCGCCCTCAGGTGAGCGCCAGCACGTACGACAGCGCCGCCCCGGCCGAGGCCGCCGTGCGGACGTGGTTCCACAGCGTCCACTCGCGCACATACACCGGCCAGTACGCCGCCGCCTCCGGGGTGCCCGGCTCCAGCTCGGCCAGCGCGTCGTTGCGCGGGACGTTCGCGACCATGGTCAGCCCGAAGGACCCGAACAGATACAGCGCGCTGCCCACCAGCAGCGCCACGGTCCCCTCGTCCGGCCACAGCACGAACGTCACCACGGCGATCACCGCGCACAGCACCGCCGACCCCAGGAACACGATCATGAACGGCAACGTCACCGCGGCCACGTTGATCGCCTTCATCGCGGCCACCCCCTGCGCGGGCGGCAGCATGCCGAGGCCCCGCATCACGAAGGTCGAGAAGGCGCAGAACACCCCGGCCACCAGTCCGGTCCCGAGCACACCCAGCACCGTCAGCACGAAGTACGGTCCGTCGATCATGTCCCTCTCCCGCCCGTCGAGCCGGGATCCTGCCCGGCGCCCTTCCTCACCACAAGTGAAATCGCGTACGAGCACGGTGACCATGGCCGAGGGGCGCGGGGCCATAAGCAGACGTCCACCGTCCACCGAACGGCTCTCCCGGCGGCCCTCCGGTCACTTCGCCGGATCCCTACGTCACCCCGCCGAACCGAGCCCCGCCTCGCTCCAGCCCCGCAGCACCGTCGCCACCGCCGCCGTGATCCGCCGCCGCGCCTCGTGTCGGGGAACGCCGCTCATCAGCAGCCGGTCGTACGGCGTGTCCAGATGCCGTACGGACGCCACGACCGCGGCGGTCACCGCGTCCTCGGACAGCGCACGCCCCGCCGCGCTGCGGCCCACCCGCCCGCTGCCCCGCTCCGAGGCGTGCAGGGCGATGGCCCGTGCCCGGTCGGCCGGGCACCCGGGAAACAACCGGCGTATCTCCGTCGCGAACGCCTGGGCGAACAGAGCGTCCTGAGCCACCCGCCGCCGCGCGTCCCGCACCCGGCGCCGTCGTCTGGCCTCGGCGTCCGCCAGGCACCGCAGCTCGGCCCGCGCGAGCGCCTCCTCCTCGACCAGGACGCCTTGCCGCTCGTACCGGCTCTTGCGCCGGTTGAACCGCACGACCACCGCCGACAGCGCGCTCTCCTCCCTGGACCTGCGGGTCAGCGCCGTGTCGCCGCTCGGCAGGAACACCAGATGCCCGAGGTCGGCGCAGTCGAGGCAGCGCGGGGCGCCGTCCTCGAGGATCAGCAGCGGCAGCGGCCCTCGCCGGCACTCGGCGCAGTACCGCCGCTTGAGGGGTTGGAAGACGATAAGTCCGGTGAGGGGCGGGAGCGTCACACGGCGGGCCATACATGGTTCATTCCCCCTGACAGGGGAGCGAACTACGCACTTCACGACAGACCCCGGCGCCCCTGCCGCCGCTCCGGGGAGGCGGCCGCGGGTGGACCCCCTCCCGCCCGGGCCTGACGCATCATGGGCCGTGTGCGACTCGAAGCGATCACCTGGGAACGACTCGGCGACCAGCTCGCCGAACGCCTGCTCGATCTGAAGCCCGCCGACGGCAGCCCCTGGCCGCGCATCGCCTTCGACGGCGCCCCGGCGGCCCGCCCGGGCGACCTTGCCCACCGGGTCTCCGAGGCGCTGCGCGTACGCGGCCGCTCCTCGCTCGTCGTCGGCACGGAGGGCTTCTGGCGCCCCGCCTCCGTACGGCTGGAGTACGGCCACCAGGACGTCGAGTCCTACTACAGCGGCTGGTACGACACCGGCGCCCTGTGGCGCGAGGTGTTCGGCCCGCTGGAAGCCGACGGCACCGGTCGCGTTCTGCCCGACCTGTGGGACCCGGCCGCCGACCGCGCCACCCGCAGCTCCTACGTCGAACTTCCGCCCGGGGGTGTGCTGTTGCTGCACGGGCCCTTCCTCCTCAAGCACTGGTTCCCCTTCGATCTGAGCGTTCACGTCCTCCTCTCCCAGGGCGCCCTGCGCCGCCGCACCCCCGAGGCCGAGCACTGGACCCTTCCGGCCTTCGAGCGCTATGCGCAGGAGACGGACCCGGTGGCGACGGCGGACGTCCTGGTGCGGGCCGACGATCCGCGTCATCCGGCGTGGGGCGGCTGAAGCGGGCCCGGGTTCGCCGCCCGGCTTCCGCGTGCGGGCATCCGGTGGCACGGCGAAAATGAAGGGCGCCGGGACTCGCGGTGCGTCCCGCTCCGCGCCGGCCGTCCGGCACCGGGAGGAACTCCATGACCACCGCCGGAGACATCATGCACCGCGGCGCCCAGTGGATCCCCGCCCACGAAACCCTCGACCGCGCCGCCCAGCTCATGCGCGAGCTGAACGTCGGCGCCCTGCCCATCAGCGACGAGAACGAGCGGCTCTGCGGCATCCTCACCGACCGCGACATCGTGGTCGGCTGCGTCGCCATGGGCCACGACCCCGCGAGGATCACCGCGGGCGAGATGGCCAAGGGCACGCCCCGCTGGATCGACGCGGACGCCGATGTCGGCGAAGTGCTCCAGGAGATGCGGGAGCACCAGATCCGCCGGCTGCCCGTGATCAAGGACAAGCGCCTCGTCGGCATGATCAGCGAAGCCGACCTGGCCCGGCATCTCGCGAAGGACCAGATCGCCTCCTGGGCGGAGAGCGTCTACGCCACGACCGCGATGCACTGACCTCGCGGGTCACTCCGCCCGACGCCACCCGTGCGGGGCACTCCGCCGACGCCACCGGTTCCGTGCGGGGCACGCCGCCGACGCCACCGGCTTCGTGCGGGGTGCCGCCCACGCTGACCGGCTTCGTGCGGGGTGCCGTCCGCGGTTACCGGTTCCGTGCGGGGCGCCGCCCGCGCCCACGGCTTCATGCCGGGCGCCGCCCGCGTCAGAGCCAGCCGCTGCGCCGGAACCCCCGGTACAGCGCGAGACACGCGACCGATATCACGCCGATGACCATGCCGTAGCCGTACCGCCAGTGCAGCTCCGGCATGTGGTCGAAGTTCATGCCGTAGACCCCGCAGACCATCGTCGGCACGGCGACGATCGCGGCCCAGGCCGTGATCTTCCGCATGTCCTCGTTCTGCGCGACCGTGACCTGTGCGAGGTGCGCCTGGAGGATGGAGTTGAGCAGTTCGTCGAAGGCGGCGATCTGCTCCTTCGCCCGCAGAAGGTGGTCCGAGACGTCACGGAAGTACGCCTGTATCTCCGGGTCGACCGCCCGGATCGGCCGGGTGGCGAGATCCTCGAGCGGCCGGCTGAGCGGCACCACCGCCCGCTTCAGCTCGAGCAGTTCACGCTTCAGCTGGTAGATGCGCCCCGGGTCGGCCCGCGCGCCGGTCTCCGAGAACACGACGGTCTCGACCTGGTCGATGTCCGCCTGCACCGCGTCCGTGACCGTGAGGTAGTCGTCGACCACGTGGTCCGCGAGCGCGTGCAGCACCGCCGAGGGGCCCTTGGCGAGCTGGCTGGGATCGGACTCCAACTCCTCGCGCAGCGGGCCCAGTGAGCCGTGCCGGCCGTGCCGCACCGTGATCACGAAGTCCGCGCCGACGAACACCATGATCTCGCCGGTGTTCACCACCTCGCTGGTGGCCGTCAGCTCCTCGTGCTCGACGTAGCAGACCGTCTTGAAGACCGCGAAGAGCGTCTCGCCGTAGCGCTCCAGCTTGGGACGCTGATGGGCCTCGATCGCGTCCTCGACGGCCAGCGGGTGCAGGTCGAAGAGCTCGGCGATGCCGGCGAATTCCTGGTCGGTGGGCTCGTGCAGACCGAGCCAGACGAAGCCCTCCCTGCTCTTGCGCACCCGCTCCACGGTGTCCACCAGATCGCCGCGCTCGGGGGTGCGGACGCCCTCCCGGTACGTCACGCAGTTCACCACCGAGGAGCCCAGCGGGGACCGGGCCGGGTGACTCAGGTCGACGCGTGGGCGCCGCCTGGCCAGCCGAGCCACCTTGCGGAGACCGCCGACCCCGCCGAGGCTCGTGACCTTCCGCAGATTCCCTGCCATGGACATCCGGATCTCCTTGCGTGGAACCCACCGCGCCGTTCCTGTGCTGTGGCGCGCCAGTCTGCCAGGCCTGCGTGAGCTGCGGGTAAGCCTGTGGATACGGCCCATTCCGCTTGGTTCCCGGCTGTGGACGAACCACGGCGCCGATGCCGTGGCCCTGCCACATCGACGCATGCCCGCGCCGGACGGTTCTCAGTACGGACACATCCGATCTCAGTACGCGAGCCTCCGGTCTCAGTACGGGACGCATCCGATCTCAGTACGGACGCTTACGACGCGCTCCTCCGTGCCGGAGCGTCGACCCGTACGGATAAGTCGGACAACTGGGATGATCGTGGCATGACGCGAACCGACGGGTACCTCCTGGACAACCGGCAGACCGAGGCAGCGGAGCACTTCAGCGCTTTCGCCGCTCTCTTCGACCCCACGACGTTCCGGCACCTCGAAGCGCTCGGCGTCGGATCCGGCTGGCGATGCTGGGAGGTCGGCGCCGGCACCACCGTGGTGTCCTGGCTGGCCAAGAAGGTCGGCCCGACCGGCCGCGTCGTCGCGACCGACACCGACACCGCACGGCTCGCCGCCGCCGCCCGGCCACCCGTCGAGGTGCGGATCCACGACCTCGGCGGGCAGGAGCCGCCGGGGGAGGGCTTCGACCTGGTGCACGCCCGCCTCGCCCTCGTCCACGTCACCGACCGCGAACGGGCGTTGCGGTCCATGGTCAAGGCTCTGCGCCCCGGAGGCCGGCTCCTCGTCGAGGACGCCGACCCCGCGCTCCAGCCGCTCCTCTGCCCCGACGAGCACGGCCCCGCGCAGCAGCTCGCGAACCGGCTGCGGCACGGCTTCCGCAGACTGCTCGCCGATCGCGGGACCGACCTGCCGTGCGGCCGCACCCTGCCGCGGCTGCTCCGGGACGCCGGGCTGACCCGGGTCCACGCAGACGCCTACTTCCCCCTTGCCTCGCCGGCCTGCGCGGCTCTGGAGTCGGTCACGATCCGTCAGATCCGGGACCAGCTCGTCACCGCGGGCCTGGCCACGGACCAGGACATCGACCGGCACCTCGAGAACGTCACGTCGGGCGCGCTCGATCTGACGACGGCACCGATGATCTCGGCGTGGGGGCGCAAGCAGTAGTCGGTGGCGGTCGGTGCCTCGAGGTCGGCCGGGCCGGTCAGCCCGGCCCGGGTGGTCTGCCGCCCACCCGTTCCACCGCGCGCGCACCCGCCCGGCACCCCTCCGCCGCGGCGTCCCGCGGCCCGGCGCCCGCCAGCAGGGCGGCGAGGAACGCGCCGGTGAAGGCGTCACCGGCGCCGGTGGTGTCCCGCGCAGTCGCCGGTACGGCCGGGACACGGGCGCGTACCTTCCCCGAGCGGGCCACGAGCGCCCCCTGGTGGCCTTGCTTGGCGACGACCAACGGCACACGCCGGCTCAGCTCGGCCGCCGCCTCGGCCCCGTCGGCCAGCCCGGTCAGCAGGCACGCCTCGTCCCGGCTGGGCAGCAGGACGTCCACGCCCTCGACGAGGGAAAGGAACCGCTCCGCTCCCAGCTCCGCGAGGAATCCGGCCGATGCCGGGTCCAGACTCACCGGCACTCCACGCGCGCGTGCGGCCTTCAGCGCCACACCCACCAGGTCCCGGCTCGGCTCGGAGAACAGGAGGTAGCCCGACAGATGCAGCCGGGCCACGCCGTCGAGCAGCGCGTCCGACCAGTCGGCGGGCCCGAGCCGCAAGGCCGCGCCGCTGTCGGTGAGGAACGTCCGCTCCGCGGAGGCGCCCCCGTCGACCATGCAGATCACCGTGCCGGTCGGCGCGAGCGGGTCGACGACGAGCTGGGGACGCACTCCCTGGGCGACCAGTTCCCGCTCGTGCCAGGCTGCCGCGTCCGCCCCGACGCACCCGAGCAGCCGCACGTCCGCCGCGCCCCGGTGCGCCGCCCAGCACGCCACATTGGCGCCCGCCCCGCCCGCCACCGTCCGGATCGAGGCAGCCGTGTCCGTACCGGCCGCGAGCGGTCCTCGGTGCCGCGCGACGACGTCGGTGATGACGTCCCCGACGACCAGCAGCCCGCCGGCCGCCGCCGAACGCGTGCCCACCGTCGAGTCGCCCACCGTCGAGCCGCCGGTCGCCGAGCCCCTGCCCCGGGC
>NZ_JAIGQA010000202.1:0-13549 GCF_019733245.1 Streptomyces sp. WAC04114 | reverse complement strand
GGCCCCCTCCTGTCTTCATGGGGCCCTTCCGCCCCTCAGGCCCCTCGGACAACAGGTCCCGGACGGAGCCGTACCGCTTGCACATGGTGTCCACGAAGACGGAGCCGGCCGAGTCCGGATCGCCGTCGTGCACGTGGCGCGTCAGCGTGGCACCGCGGACGTCCAGGGCCCGCACTTGGTCCCCGCCGTCCAGGAACCCCATTGAATAGACGCGACGACTAGTCTAGTCTCCAGATTAGACGCAACGGTAAGTCTCGGCATGCGCCGCGCCTTTCCGCACTCAACCGCTCACGAGAGGCCACTTCAGTGGGGAACTCGACCGTCCGCGCCGTCGACCGGACCGGCGCTCCAGAGAGGGCACGCGGCGGCGGCCTCGCCGTGTTCAGCGTGGCCTTCGCCTTCTGGATCACCATGGCGGGCACCACCGCACCCACCCCGCTCTACCCGCTGTACGGCGAGGAGTTCGGCTTCACACCGTTCACCGTGACCGTCGTCTTCGCCGTCTACGCGCTCGGCGTCGTCCTCGGGCTGCTGGTCTTCGGCCGGCTCTCGGACCAGGTGGGACGCCGTCCCGTCCTGGTCGCGGCCACCCTGCTGTCCGTGGTGGCCGCGGTGGTGTTCCTGCTGGCCCAGAGCGTCGCCGCGATGCTCGTCGCCCGGGTCGTGTCCGGCTTCTCCGCGGCCCTGGTGACCGGCGCCGCCACCGCATCCCTCACCGAGCGGCTCGGGCAGCACAGCCGCATCAAGCCCGCCACCCTCGCGTTGTTCGCGAACATGGGCGGCCTCGCCTGCGGCACGCTGATCGCGGGGATCCTGGCGGACCTCGCGCCCTCCCCGCTGCGCACCCCCTGGGTCGTCATGCTCGTCCTCGCCGCCATCGGCACGCTCGGTGTCCTGGTGAACGGGGAGAGCTCCACCCACCGTTCCGGCTTCTCGCTGCAGGTCCAGCCGCTGCACGTCCCCGCCGAGATCCGCTCGGACTTCCTGCGCTCCGCGATGGCGGCGGGCGCGGGCTTCGCCGTGCTCGGCGTCCTGACCGCCGTGACGGGCCTGTTCCTGGGGACGGTGCTGCACGAGTCCAGCCACGCCCTCACCGGACTCGTGGTCTTCATCGCCTTCGCCTGCACCGCCCTCGGCCAGCTTCTCGTCCGCACCCTCAAGCCCGCCACCGCCCTGCCCGCCTCGTGCCTGGGCCTGATCGTCGCGGCCGGTCTGATCGCCGCCGCGATGGCCACCCGCACCCTGGCCCCTCTGCTGGTCGGTGCCGCGGTCAACGGACTGGCGACGGGCATCGCCGTCGGTCACGGCATCGGCGGCATCACCACGCGCAGCGCCCCCCAGCACCGGGGCGCCTCGGTCTCCACCTTCTTCGCCATCCTGTACTCGATGCTGGCGGTGCCCGCGATCGGTGTGGGCGTCCTGATCCGCGAGACCAGCCTGCGCCCGGCCGGCGAGACGTTCAGCGCGGTGGTCGCCGCGCTCTCCCTCGGCGTCCTGCTCAGCCTGGTGCGGACCGGCCGGAAGGCCGCCTGAGCGGGCCTGCCGTGAACCGTTTCACGGCGGACCCGCTGTGCCAGAATCACAGCGACGGACACGATGCGAAGGGTTGACGGAACCATCAGCGCCACGCGGAAACCACCACCGGCCTGCGAGAAGACCACGGTCGTCAGCCGAACCGGCCCACGCCGCAGCGAGAGCGTCCGGCTCGCGGTGCTGCACGCCGCGGACGACCTCCTGGTCGAGCGGGGCTTCGCCGCCCTGACCATCGAGGGCATCGCCCAGCGCGCGGGGGTGGCCAAGCAGACGATCTACCGCTGGTGGAAGTCGAAGGTCGACATCCTCCTCGACACCCTCACCGACGACGCCCGCGAGGCCCTGGAGTGGCGCGCGGACGAAAGCCGCGGCGTCGAGGAGGCCCTCACCTCCCACCTGCAGCGGGTGGCCGACTTCTTCGAGGAGCCCGCCGGCCAGGTGCTCTTGGCCCTCCTGGGCCACGCCCAGCTGGACAGCGATACGGCCGCGTCGCTGCGGGCCGGGTTCCTGAAGGAGCAGCGGGAACGCGACATTGCCGGCCTGCGGGATCTCCTCGCCCGCGACCAGGACCTGGCCTTCGACGACCGCGCCCTCGACCACCTCGTGGATCTGCTGCTCGGTCCGCTGTACTACCGGGTCCTGGTCTCCGGATCCCCCATCGACAGGGAACTGGTGGAAACGACGTCCCGTCTCGTCCTCGCGCTCGCCCGCGAGCCGTCGACCCGGAACCCCTGACCTCGGACCGGCCTGAGTGACTGGCCCCCGACGCGTGTCGTCGGGGGCCACTCGCGCGCGACGATCAGTGCAGGCTGATGCAACCGCTCCTGATCCCCTCGATAACCGCTTCGGTTCGTGATGCCGCGCCCAGCTTGATGAAAATCGAGTGCAGATGGACCTTGACGGTGCGTTCAGAAATCCCTAGCAGTCGGGCGACCATCCTGTTGGAGTTCCCCTCCTTTATCCCGTTCAGGACCTGACGCTCCCGCGGCGTGAGTGTCGATACCGTTCTGGCCGCCACACGATCCGACACCGCCTGCTCGGGCTCCAGAGTAGCCACTAATCCCTCGGACGTTGGACGGGATGCGCGAGACATGTACTTCCCCCTGCCATGCATGGTCATCACCCATCAAGACGTGCACGTGAGCGCCATTGTTCACGCAGCAGCGTCTTCAACGATTACTCGTCGCGAAAACAGTATATGGGCGCCACCGAAAACCGTGGATTAAACGTGGGTTACTTCACACATAAAAGTTGCATCCTAAACTTCCCCTCACCCAACCTCCCGAGCAGCCGGAAGCGAGCATTCCACCCAAAGAAAATGCGTGTTGCATGCATTGCACTGGATAAAGTGTCGAACGATCAATAAAGTGGAACCCGCAGACGGAATACCGAATCCGCCTCGCTCCCATCATTCGTTTTCCCTGCCGGGGGGGTGAGCCGGTGCTCGTCGAGCGAGTACGGCGAAAGAACCACTTACTCCATCCGGTCGGCTGCCTGGTCTTCTCCTGCGGCGCCTACCTCTTCATCCACTCCGACCTGGGCACCGATCCGCTCGACGTGTTCTCCCTCGGCCTGGTACGGCACCTGCCCGTCACGGTGGGCGTCTCGCAGACCCTGGTGGCGGTGGTCTGCCTCGCCGTCGTGGCGGCCTGGACCCGGGAGAGGCCGCTGGTGGCCCCCCCCTGTTCACCTTCTTCTTCTGCGGCAGTGTGATCGACCTGCTCCGCTGGTCGGACCCCGCCCGCGCCCTGCCGATTCCGTCGGCGGGACTGCTCGCGTGCGCGGTGCCGCTGTGCGCGTACGGGTCGGCGCTCATCATCATGAGCGGCTTCGGAATCCGCGCCATCGATGTACTCGCCCTCGCCATGACCAGCCGGTGGCGCTGGCCCTTCTGGACGGCGAAAGGGCTCATCGAAACCTCTCTGATGATCTCCGGATTTTTTATGGGGGGCCCTCTCGGGATCGGCACGGTGTGTTTCCTTGTGGGCGTCGACCTGCTCATCCAGCCACTCATGGCGGCGCATTACAAGGCCTTCCGCATTCCCCACCCAGCAATCCCAGAAAGGTCAGCCAAGACCGCACGCTTACCCCACGAAAAGGACGCTGAAGAATGTCTTCCTCTCTGTCTTCCCCGCAGATTCGAGCAGCGCTCGACGCGATCGCATCCGAACAGCAGCGAGTGGACGCCGTCGAACAGCCGAAGCTTCTCGAAAACATCAGGAATCGCACCACTCCATGGACACCGGAAGAATTAGTGGAAGCGTGCGCCGGCGGCTATTATGCGGCGCCGGCGGACATCGGTCGAATGCTTTACGCATGGGTGCGCGCCATGCGTCCGGATACCGTCTTCGAGTTCGGCACCTCCTACGGTTTCACCGCCATCCATATCGCGGCGGCGCTCCGGGACAACGGTTCGGGAAAGCTGTACACCGTGGATCTCCACGAAGGAAAGTGCGCGGCGGCCCGGGACCATCTGAAATCCGCGGGCGTGGCCCGGTACGCCGAGGTGATCGAGGGTGAGGCGGTGGAGGTGATGTCGTCGTTCCCCGAGCGGATCGACCTCCTCTACCTGGACGGCTGGGCGGACTTCTATCTCGACGTCGTCCGCGCCGCCGAGCCCCGGTTGCGCCCCGGCGCGCTGGTGCACGCGGACGACACCGCGAAGTTCGCGGCCGCCGCCCTGCCCTACCTCGACCACGTCCGCGCCCCCGCCAACGGCTACGTCTCCGTCGCCGTGGCCGACGGGCAGGGGCTGGAACTGTCCACCTTCACGGGCACGTCCGGACGGACCGGCTCATGAGCGCCTCCCCGTCCGCCCGCCCGGCTCGGCGGTCCGCCGCCGCGCCGGGCGGAGCCCGCCCCGGCTCGCGGGCGGCCGTCGCCACGCTCGGCATGTGCGTCATGCTGGTGTTCGGTCTCGGAGCCGGTGTGAACCTGGCGGTCGGCCGGCTGGCCACCAGCGCACTGCACCCGACGCCGACCGAGGTGCTGTGGATCGTCGACAGCTATCTGATCGTCTTCGGGTGCCTGCTGATTCCGAGCGGAGCCATCGGTGACCACTTCGGGCGAAAGGGCGCACTGCTCACCGGCCTGGCCCTGATGGTCGCGGGGTCTCTCGGATCCGCCGTTTCCCCGACGGTCGCCCTGCTGCTCGTCGCCCGGGCGGTGACCGGGGCCGGGGCCGCCCTCATTCTGCCCAACAGCCTTCCACTTCTCACCGGTTGCTATCCGCCCGACAAACGCGGTCACGCCGTCGCGCTGTGGACCGCATTGAGCGGGGGCGGCGGTGTGGCGGGCAACATCGTGGGCGGTGCCGTTCTCCAGTTCTTCGACTGGCAGGCCCTGTTCGCGGTCGCCGCTCCTCTCGCCGCGCTCGCAATCGTCGTGGCGGCGAAGTCCCTGCCACGAGTCGAACGCCATCAACACTCCATGGACGCGGGTGGGGTGTTCCTCCTCGTCGTCGCCGTCTTCGGCGTGCTGTTCGGCATCATCGAGGGGCCCGAACTCGGCTGGGCCTCACCCGCCGTTCTGCTGAGCTTCGCCGCGGGCGCGCTGTTTCTCGCGCTTTTCCCCCGGTACGAACTGCGTCGGGAACAGCCGTTGCTGAATCCCCGGGTATTCCGCCATTCCGGAATGCGCGCCGGAACCCTCGGCATCATCGTGTCCTTCGTCGCGATGTACTCCGTCTTCTTTCTCAACGGCCAGTACCTGATGAACGTCAAGGAATATCCGGCCGTCCTGGCGGGCCTGGGCACGGCACCGCTGGCCGTCGTCATCTTCCTGGTCTCGACGCGGGCCGCCCGGCTGGCCGACCGGTACGGCGCGCGGCCCGTCATCGGCTGCGGGCTGCTCGTGGTCGTCGTGGGCCTTTGGCTCTTCTCACTGTGCGGCCCCGGCACCGCCTACGTGCTGTACGCCGGGTGCATCGTCGTGGTCGGGGTCGGGTCGGGGCTGTCCAACCCACCGCTGTCCCAGGCCATCGTCGGCTCGGTGCCCGCGCATCAGGCGGGCGTCGGTTCGGGCGTCAACAGCTTCAGCCGGGAGATCGGCGGAGCGCTCGGGTTCGCCGTGTTCGGCACGCTGCTCAACGCGCGGTTCACCGAGGCCCTCCCGGCCGGGCTGCGGCACCTGAAGGGGACGTCCGGAGGACAGGCGCTGGGCACGGCCCTGCGCGGGGCGGAGCGCTCCGGGCCCGCCGCGGCCCGCCTCTCGGCGCAGATACGGGAGGCGTTCACCACGGGAATGGCCGAGTCGTTGCGGTTGATCGGCCTCCTGTTGCTGGTGGCGGCGCTCCTGGTCATAGCGTGGCTACGTCCCCACGCCGGAGAGCCGACCACGTCCCAGGAGAAGCATTGAGCCCCACCGGTGTCCACGACCCCGGCCAGGACGGTGACTGGGCGGGCACGCTGCCCGGCGCCCTGGCGTCCCATGTGGACATGCGGCTGTTGCCCGCCCTGGACGCCCTGTTGCAGGAGGGAAGCGTCACCGGGGCGGCCGAGCGGCTGGCGCTGTCCCCGCCCGCCATGAGCCGTGCGCTGTCCAAGATCCGGCGCGCGCTCGGCGACCCCGTGCTGGTGCGGGCCGGGCGCGGTCTGGTCCCCACGCCGAGGGCGCTGGAGCTCCAGCCCAAGGTGCGGGCCCTGATGCGGGAGGCCGAAGCCCTCCTCGCCCCGAGCCGGCAGGAGGACATCTCGCAGGTCAGCAGGACCCTGACCATCGTCGCGGACGAGGCCTATGCCGCGGTGCTGGCTCCGGCGCTGCTGAACCGGGCGAGCGCGGAGGTGCCGCTCGCCCGGTTCACGTTCACGGTGGAGAGCAGCCACGGCAGCGCGCCGCTGCGGGAGGGCGCCGTGGACATCGAGGTGGGGATCATCGACGAGTGCAGTCCGGAACTGCGCGTCGAGCCGCTCTTCGAGGACCGGTTCGTCGGAGTGGCGCGATCCGGACATCCTCTGCTGGCCGCGGCGGTGAGCGCGCAGGCGTTCACCTCGGTCCGGCACGTCAGCGTCTCTCGCAAGGGCCGTATGACGGGCCCGATCGACGGCGCGCTGCACGCGCGGGGTCTGCGACGGGACGTCATCGCCTCCGTGCCGAACTACGGTGAGGCGTTGCTGATGATCGCGTCGAGCGACCTGGTGACCGCGATGCCCCACTCGCTCGCCGCCAGCGCGCGGCAGTCCGTGGGCATCGAGCTGTTCGACCTTCCGGTGGAGACCGACCCCATCCACATCTGCCTGGCCTGGCACCCCCGCCACGAGACCGAGCCCGTGCACGTGTGGCTGCGGCACGCCGTCCGCGCCGCGCTCACCCGGTCGGCGCCCCCGGCCCGGCCAGGTGGACGGCGCTCAGGCCTGCCCGCCGGTCAGGAAGCGGACCGGGCCGTCGAGCAGGACGTCGACGGCCGACGGTGACTGCGGCGGCCCCGCCCCGTCGCCGGGACCGCCCGGTTCCACGGCGGCACCGACGACCGCGCCCATCAGGAGCCGGGCTGCGAGCCGGGGAGCGATGCCGCCGCGCACGTCGCCCTGCGCCACGGCCCGCTCGTACAGATCGGCCAGCCGCCGCACCACCTCGGCACGGCACATGGCGTCGGGGGCCGGCGGGCCGGACTCGCCGGCCAGTCCCCAGAACAGGGCGTACCGGACCGGGCCGACCGCCGCCGCGCCGGCCAGCCCGCGCAGCAGCCCGGTGAGTTCGTCGACGGGCGGGCCCGTCCCGGCCGCGCTCGCGGCCAGCAGCGCCCGCACGTCCGCGCGGACCGGCCCGGTGATCGCGCGCAGCAACTCGGCCTTGCCCGTCACGTGGCGGTACAGCGCCGCCTTGGTGAAGCCGAGGCGGGCGGCGATGTCGCTCATGCTCGTCGCGTCGTAGCCCCGCTCGTGGAACAAGGCCGTCGCGGCCGTGAGGACGTCCTCACGGCCGCGACGGCGGCGGGGCGACGGTGTCGCAGTCCTGGTCGGTGGCGGGTTCACCGCGGTGACCGCCCGCGGCACATCTCCAGCAGCGCCTCGGCGACGCCCGCTCCGCCCTCCCCCAATCCCTCGGCGTACCGGCCCCGGATGGAGACCTCACGGCCGGAGTCGACGTGGGAGCCGCCGCTTCCGGTACGGATCCGCTGGATCTCCCGGGAAGTCTCCAGCCGTTGCTTGAGCGTGCCGATGAGGAAGCGGTCCAGGGCGTCGATCTGTTCACGCAGCCGGGCGATGTCCCCGGACGTGGGCCCCGTAGAGCCGTCTGCTTCGGAGGTGATCTCGGTGTCCATCCTCTTACTCCGTTCGTAGGACGGGACAGGGGCCGCCGAGGGGTACGACCCGAGGGACCTCAGCCCGGGCAGGCGCAGCCGCAGCAGGCCGACGGCGCGTGCGGTCGCGGGCCGGTCGGTGCCGCCCGGGCAGTCGGCGAACAGGACCGATCCGCCGCGCCCGTCGGACACGGCCCGCAGGGAGACGGCCCGCAGGAAGGGATGGCGACGCAGGCCGTCCAGCAGCCCGTCGACGTCATCCGGCGGGCCCGGGAGACGCCCGACCAGCGACGTGCGGTCGGCACGGGCCGGATGCAGGGTGCCCGGTCCGCCGGGGCGCGCGCACAGCAGGAACCGGGTGGCCGCGCCGGCGGTGTCCTGTATCCCGGTGAACAGGACCTGGAGACCGTAGGGGGCGGCGGTGAAGTCACCGGCCACGGCGGCGTCGCACTCCCCGTCCCTGACCCGGCGCGCGGCCTCGGCGTTGGACGGCGCCGGGATCCACCGCGCCCGCGGCACGCGCCTGCCGAGCCATCCCGCGACCTGCGTCCCGGCGTGCGGATGGCCGCTCACCGTGCCCACCCGCACGAGGGGCGTGCCCGGGCGGACCAGCAGGGCGAAATCGACGGGGAACACGACCTCCCTGAGCACGGTCAGTGCGGGTGACTCCGCGAGCGCGCGCACCGTGTCCGCGACGACGCCGGCCACCGTGTTGTGCACGGGCAGCATCGCCGCGTCCACGGCGCCCCGGCACACCAGGGCCAGGGCGTCCGCGGCGGTGGCGGCCGGTGCCAGCGCAGAGCCCGCGGCCTCCGGGAGCGAGCGCAGGGCCAGCTCGGTGAAGGTGCCCTCCGGGCCCAGATAGGCGAACCGCCGCTCCGGGTAAGGGAGTCGACCCGACGCGGGCCGCGCCGGGTTGTCCGGTACCGGCGTCCTCATGTCACGCGCTGGCCAGAGCGGCGTCCATGGTGCTCGCCACCGCGCTCTTGGCCCGCCGCAGTTCCTTGTCCTCCAGCAGCCCGGGGGCGAACGCGGCCGCGTCGATGGTGACGGTGGCCGCGACCCGTCCGGCCTGCTCCACCTCCACCGTGGTGCGGAAGGTGAGCCGGCTGGGTTCCGACACCTCGGACTCGTCCACCGTCAGCCGCAAGGTGGCGCCGACGGGGAAGAGGAAGTTGGAGAAGGTGGTGTTCATCGAGTTGAGGACGATGTAGTAGCGCTGCTGCGGCCAACGGGCCGTGAAGTAGCGCTCCACCACCGCGACGAGCATCTGGCGGGCCGCCTCCACGGCCACCATGCCCTGTACGTGCACGCGGTCCTGGACGTCCACGAGCAGTTCGTTGTGGTCGTGCAGGCGCAGAGCGGCCTCGTACGTGGTGTCGTCGGCCTGGGTGAGTCCGGCGACCAGCACGTTGTCCTCGCGCGCCTTGTGCAGGTCCTGGCGGCGGGCGGGCTGCCCGGTGGAGTGCAGCAGCACGATCCGGTCGTCCAGCTGCCGCCTGGTGACGGCGTCCTGGAGGTAGGAGATCTCGAACTCCCCGATCCCCTGGCCGGCGACCACGTGCACCGGCCCCTCGACGGTGTCCAGGTCGCCCGCGTCGAGCGAACGGGCCAGGCGCGAGAACGTCTCGGCGCCGACGGCCTCGGCGAAGTCGCGGAACCGGTCGCCGACGACGAGTCGGGAGGTGGCTGAGCTGCTCATGAACATGCCTCCTGGCGGGGGAAGGCCGCGGTCATGGGGAGCCGCGGAAGTGCATTCAGCGTGAAGTCCCCGAAATGGGCTCGCCAGTCGCCTGTTGGGAGTAGGTACGAGGTACTAGCCGTATCGGCCGACTGCCGTCGCCGCGGCGCGGCGCGAATGCTGGTGCGGGGTCGCCGGCTCCCGGCCGCGGGTGTGCGCACGGGAGTCACGGCCCCTGTCCCCGCGGCCGAAGGAGCCTCACCCACATGTCAGTTCTTGATCCGCCGGGCGTCGCCGAGGACGACGTGACGGCCATGCTGCCCGCCTCGCGACCCCTGAGCCTCATCGACGGCCCGGACGGCGAACGGGCCCTGGACGACTCGGTCCTGCTGGAGCTGTACCGGCAGCTGGTACGGGGACGTCGCTACAACGAGCAGGCGACGGCGCTGACCAAGCAGGGCAGGCTGGCGGTCTATCCGTCCACCACGGGGCAGGAGGCCTGCGAGGTGGGCGCCGTCCTGGCCCTCGACCGCCAGGACTGGATCTTTCCCACGTACCGGGACACCCTGGCGCTGCTGGTGCGGGGCCTCGACCCCGTGGAGGTGCTGACCCTGCTGAGGGGGGACTGGCACAACGGATACGACCCCACCGCCCTGCGGGTCGCACCGCTGTGCACCCCGCTGGCCACCCAGACCCTGCACGCGGTGGGCCTGGGACGCGCGGCGCGGCTGCGCGGGGACGATCTGGCCGTCCTCGCGATGACCGGCGACGGTGGCACCAGCGAGGGCGACTTCCACGAGGCCCTGAACTTCGCGGCCGTCAGCCGCGCCCCCGTCGTCTTCCTGGTGCAGAACAACGGCTACGCGATCTCCGTCCCGATCGACAAGCAGTCCGCCGCCCCCAGCCTCGCCCACAAGGCGATCGGTTACGGCATGCCGGGCGTGCTGGTCGACGGGAACGACGCGGCTGCGGTCTACCGGACCGTACGGCAGGCCGCCCGGCGGGCTCGCGAGGGCGGCGGGCCGACTCTCGTGGAGGCGGTGACGTACCGCCTCGACGCGCACACCAACGCCGACGACGCGACCCGCTACCGCGACGCGGCCGAGGTGGAGTCCTGGCGTCGCCGGGACCCCGTCGACCGCATGGAGCGGCACCTGCGGGAGCGCGGACTGCTGGACGACGCCGGGGTGGACCGGGTCCGGCGGGAGGCGGAGGAGATGGCCGCGGACCTGCGCGCCCGCCTCTCCGTGGACCCGTCCCCCGACGCCCTGGACCTGTTCGAGCACGTCTACGCCCGGCGTACCCCCCAGCTCGACGAACAACGTGCGCTGCTGGCATCCGAGTTGGCGGCGGGCGCTGCCGCCGGCGGCAGCGACTCAGAGGAGGCAGGACAGTGACCGCCACCATGGACGACGTCACCGGCGCGTCCCCCGGCGCCGGGCCGGCCCCCGAGCAAGTGACCATGTCTCGGGCGCTCAACCGGGCCCTGCGCGACGCCCTGGCCGACGACGACCGGGTCCATCTGATGGGCGAGGACATCGGCACGCTGGGCGGCGTCTTCCGCGTCACCGACGGCCTGGCCTCCGAGTTCGGGGACGACAGGGTCGCCGACACCCCGCTCGCCGAGGCGGGCATCCTGGGCACCGCCGTCGGTATGGCCATGTACGGGCTGCGTCCCGTCGTGGAGATGCAGTTCGACGCCTTCGCGTATCCCGCGTTCGAGCAACTCGTCAGCCACGTCGCCAAGATGCGCAACCGGACGCGCGGCAAGCTGCCCATGCCGATCACCGTCCGCATCCCCTACGGCGGCGGGATCGGCGGCGTGGAGCACCACAGCGACGCCTCGGAGGCGTACTACACGCACACGCCCGGTCTCCACGTGGTCGCGCCGGCCACCGTCCCTGACGCCTACGGCCTGCTGCGCGCGGCCATCGCCTCGGACGATCCGGTCGTCTTCCTGGAGCCCAAGCGGCTGTACTGGTCCAAGGGCGACCTCGGCCGCTCGGCCGCCCCGCCCGAGCTGGGCCGGGCCGCGGTGCGCCGGAGCGGCTCCTCCGCCACCCTCATCACGTACGGCCCCTCCCTGCCGGTCTGTCTGGACGCGGCGGAGGCTGCGGCGGCCGAGGGCTGGGACCTGGAGGTCGTGGACCTGCGCACCCTGGTGCCCTTCGACGACGAGGCGGTGTGCGCGAGTGTCCGGCGCACCGGCCGGGCCGTCGTGGTCCACGAGGCCCAGGGGTTCGCCGGTTTCGGCGCCGAGATCGCCGCGCGGGTCACCGAGCGCTGCTTCCACCATCTGGAGGCTCCCGTGCTGCGGGTCACCGGGTTCGACATCCCGTACCCGCCACCCATGCTGGAGCACCACCATCTCCCGGACGTCGACCGGATCCTCGACGCCGTCGCACGACTCCAATGGCAGGACGGCGTTCACGGGGAGGGCGCATGACCACGGGCAGCCAGGAGTTCACCCTGCCCGACCTGGGTGAGGGCCTCACGGAGGCGGAGATCGTACGGTGGCTCGTCGCCGAGGGCGACTCCGTCTCCGTGGACCAGCCGGTCGTCGAGGTGGAGACGGCCAAGGCCGTGGTGGAGGTGCCGTGCCCGTACGAGGGTGTCGTCACCCGCCTGTGGGGACGGGAGGGCGAGAGCCTCGACGTGGGGCGACCGCTCCTGTCGATCGGCGCGCGGCCCGCACCGGCGGCCGACGCCGCACCGGCGGCCGACGCCGCACCGGCGGACCACTCCGGGAACGTACTGGTCGGTTACGGGACCTCCGCGCCCGCGGCCCGCCGCCGCCGGCTCGCGGCTCCCGCTCGCGTGCCCGGCACCGTCGGCGTTCCGGCCCGACTGAACGCGACCGGCGGGCAACCGATCCCGGTGATCTCCCCGCTGGTGCGCAGGCTGGCCAGGGAGCGCGGCCTGGACCTGCGCACAGTCCGGGGCAGCGGACCGGGCGGACTCGTCCTGCGCCGGGACGTCGAGGCGCCCCGGGAGCCGTCCCCGGTGCACACCGGCCGGGCCGAGGACATGCCCGCGTCGCCGTCGTCGCCTCAGGCACACCGCGTACCGGAAGCCGTGCGCATGCCCTTGCGGGGTGCGCGCCGCACGATGGCGGACAAGCTGGCGCGCAGCCGCCGCGAGATCCCCGACGCCACCACCTGGGTGGACGTGGACGCCACCCGGCTGCTGGACGCCAAGCGGCACCTCGCGGCACCGGACGAGGAGCGGATCTCCCTCCTCGCCCTCCTGGCGCGGGTCTGCGTCGCGGCGCTCGCCCGGTACCCGGAACTCAACGCCACCGTGGACGCCGACCGCCAAGAGATCGTCCGGCTCCCGTCGGTCCATGTCGGCTTCGCCGCGCAGACCGAACGCGGCCTGGTCGTACCGGTGATCAGGGACGCGGACCGGAAGAAGCTCCCGGAGCTGTCGGCCGAGATCGGCCGTCTCACCGCCCGCGCCCGGGAGGGGACGCTGACTCCCGCTGAGCTGTCCGGGGGGACCTTCACCCTGAACAACTACGGGGTCTTCGGTGTCGACGGTTCGACACCGATCATCAACCACCCGGAGGCGGCGATGCTCGGTGTGGGCCGGATCCTGCCCCGCCCCTGGGTCGTCGACGGCGAGTTGACCGTCCGCAGCCTGTGCCAGTTGTCCCTCACCTTCGACCACCGAGTCTGTGACGGCGGTGCGGCGGGCGGCTTCCTGCGCCACGTCGCCGACCTGGTCGAACAGCCCGCGGGACTTCTCCGGTTGCTGTGAGGAGGGGAGCGGCCCCCGCGTGAGGCATCGACACCCTCACGCGAGGGGCCGCGACGGCCTCAAGTCGACTGCGTCCAGGGCGGCTTGGGTGACCTCTTCGGGGGTCCGGCCGTCGGAGGCGACCACGGCCGTGGCGACCTCCTCGTACAGGTGGCGGCGGGCCTCCATGAGCTCGCGCCACTGCTTGCGCGGATTGACCGCGAGCAGCGGGCGGGCCGTGTTGAGGCCGGTGCGCTTGACCGCCTCCTCGACGTCCATCGACAGGTACGCCACCCGCTGCCCGGCGAGCAGCGCGCGCGTGCCGGCGTCGAGGATCGCGCCGCCGCCCAGGGCCA
>NZ_JAIGQA010000201.1:0-13661 GCF_019733245.1 Streptomyces sp. WAC04114 | reverse complement strand
CGAGGCGCACACTCGATCTCCGGCACCAACCCTACTTTCCAGTAACTTCTATCGGACTCGCTCTCTAAAACTGAGCAAGTCCCTGACTGGCGGGCAGGGGCTGCTCACCTCCAAGAGGGCCGCAACATCTGTCGACCCGGAGCGCACGGAGCAGTTCCGCGGCGTCGTCGGCCATCATGGCCACGGACATGGGCCCGTCGGGCAACGGCGTCCGCCCGGCCCCTCGGTTGTCGAAGGCGATGACCCGGTACCGGTCCGACAGCCCGTCGAGCTGCGCCTGCCACGCCTCTGCGGGGTCGCCCAGCCCCGCGATCAGCAGGACGTCGGGTCCTTGGCCACGGCTCTCGGTCCAGATCGTCGTACCGTTGGCTGCTAGGTACTCGCCCATGGAATACACCTCCCGCCCCCATCGTCTCCTCTGCCGGTCCGTGATCGAATACCGCCGCGCCGCACGCACTCCCGGATGCCCTCGGCCCACCCGGCCGATCCCGAACACCCACACCGCTGGAGTCTCGAGTAGGCCGTCGGATGCCTTGGGCAGGGTGCTGTCGTTTCCGTGAACAGCGGACACGGCAGAGTTCGGGTGCCTCCCATAGAGCTGAACAACCGCTGTCGTAACTCAGGCTCTGGTCCACTTGTTGTGATCCATGACAGAGCGTCACGGCCTTCGGTGAGTGGACAACATGGAGCCTGACGTGAACGGGTGCCATGATCGTGCCTTGGTGAATGAAGTGGTGACGGGGGACGGTGAGTGGAGCGCTACACAGCTGATCAGCTTCGGGTGATTGCGTTCGATGAGCACGTGCGGGCCCGTCCGGCCATGTACTTCCGTGTCGAGCGGGACAGCGCGGAGCTGCCGACGGAGGTGCTTCAGCGGGTGGTGTGGGACGCGATGCACCACCGTGACGGCACGCATGGGCAGATCAGCGTCGAGATCACATCCGACCTCAGCTTCACGGTGAAGGACGAGCGACCGCACAGCGCCGACGAGCGGGGAAGGCCCCTGCCCGGGTTCTATGGATCGCTGCTCGACAAGGACCGGTGGGCTCCTGCAGGAAGAGGGATGCGAGGCACACCCCTGCCCTGCGACGTTCCCGATTCACGATCTGCGCCCAGGGGCGGACGGCTCAGCGGGCGAGTAGGACCCGTTTCCGTAGCAGGTCGAAGCCGGCGCGGCCGTACATCTGCCGCTTGAGCATCTCGATCCGGTTGAAGTGTCCTTCGACGACGCCTGAACTCCATGGCATGGTCAGGCCGGCATGACCGCGTCGAGGTCGCGTTCGAGGTGCTGGGCGAATCGGCTGAGGCTTGGCAGGTCAGTGGTGGTTCGGGCGGATGCGATCCACTCCGGCAGTCGGTCGCCTTGCAGCTCGGTGACTATATGGGCGAAAGAGCGCACGTAATCGACAAGTACGGTCAGTTCGGGGCAGTTGGCCAGGACGGCCTTGAGCTGGATCCGGTCGCCTTCGGGCAGGGCGTCGGAGTGGGTGAGGATCCAGCGGGTGACGGCGCGAGCCGAAGGCGGGCGAGGTCCGATTGGTTGGGGTTTGCCGCGAAGGTTCCTGCTGACGTAGTCGCGGACGCCGGCGTAACCGCGGGGATAGCCCTGTTCCTTGATCTCCTCCCATAGTTTCCAGGCGTTGGTGCAGCCTTCCTGCCAGCGCTGATTGAGATAGGGCTTGTAGTCATCGAGTCTGGTCGCGCGGTTTGCCACTGGCTGGTGAACATCTCCTCCGGGATGGTGGCGCGGGAGAAACGCAGGATGGTGTTGAGGGGCATCCCGAGCTGCCGGGCGACGGACCGCTTGCTGTGACCGGCGGCGAGGAGAGCGTGGATGGCGGAGTGCTTGGCGCGGGTGCGCTCGGCGAACCGGTGCCCTGTCCGCCAGGGCGACGACGCAGCCGGCTCCGCCTCCTCCCGGGGTTCCTCCGGCTCTTCCGGCATGGGATGCAAGCAGCCGCGGTGCCGGTAGACGCACTTCTCGGCGGCTTCGCCCAGGTTGTGCCAGAGATGCCACCGGCCGGCGACTTGGAGGGCCCGCGGGGCGCCGCGGGTGGCACCGTCGGCGAAGAACGGTGCGCGATCACGGCAGACGATCTCGATGCCGGGCCGCTCGGCGAGCCAGGCCGCGAGCGTGTCCGCCTCCCGGTCGGGCAGGAGGTCGATCGGACGACGTTTTTCGACGTCGACGAGCACAGTTCCGTAGATCCGTCCCTTGCGCTGGCGTATTCGCCCACTGTGCAGCTGACGGACGCCTATGACAGTGGGTCTTGGGCTTTCTGTCGTAGGCGTTCGTAGGGGGTCTGGCCGGCGAGGGCGCCGTGGGGGCGATGGTAATTGTAGTAGTCCTCCCACTCCTGCAGTTTGCTGTTGAAGAGGTTGACGTCGTCGATGACCTGGCCCTCCAGCAGGCGGTAGAACTCCTCCGAGTCGATGCGGTGGGATCGCTCGACCTTGCCGTTCAGCCGCGGGGTGCGGGGCTTGATGCGGACGTGTCCGATGCCCTTGTCGAGCAGGTGCCAGTGGAAGGACTGGCCGAACTCCTGGCCGTTGTCGGTCTGGACCTGATCGACCGCGAAGGGGAGCTTGGCCAGGACGTAGTCGATGAACTGGATGGCGCTCTTCTGGTCGTTGCGGGGGTAGGCGCGCAGCACTCTCAGGCGGGTGCAGTCGTCGATGGCGGTGTACTGGTAGTAGCGCTTCTTCCGTCCGCTCTGGCCGAGCGGCTCGATGAACTTGACGTCGACCTGCAGCTGGTGGCCCGGTCGCTGCTTCTCGTAGCGCTTCCAGCGGATGGAGCGGCGCTTGTAGCGCTGCGAGGCCGGCAGCCGGTTCAATCCGACTCTCTTCAGGATCCGCCAGACGCCCGACGTGCTGATCGCGACATCGTGGTAGCGCTGCAGATACATGGCGATCTTCGCCGGGCCGAAGTGGTACTGCCGACGCATTCAGAAAATCTTTTCGACCACGTCGGCCGTCGTCGCGTGCGGAGTGTGGTGCGGAGCGCTGGAGCGGTCCTTGAGGCCGTCCAGGCCCTCGGCTTCGAAACGTCGGCGCCAGGTGTAGAAGCACTGGCGGCTGATGCCGTAGTAGCGGCAGGTGGCGGCGATGTTGCCGCTCACTTCCTCGGCATGGCGCAGCACTGCGAGCCGATGGCGGGCGCGTCTTGCGAGCTCGCGTTCAGTCATGGGGGTCTCCTAGGGACGGGAGACCCACCTGTCAATAGGGTCCGTCAGTTTTAGATATAGAGCGTCGTGTAGGTGATTTTGTTCTTGGGCCGGTACTGCAGTTTGACGCTCTGGCCGCTGTAGCCGGCCCAGGCGTGGGTGTTCCAGTTCGCGCGGGTGAGCGCGCCGGCGACGGTGACTTGAGCACCCCGTCTACGACGGCCCCTATGCCAAGGCCGCAGCTCTGGTGCACACGCTGGGCCGGTGCCGCTGGGTGGAGCGCTCCAACATGGCCGTCGCCGCGGCGTCGGGCGTCATGTACCTCGAAGCCGCCGGGATCTCCGTCAAGCCCGGCCGTGAGGACGCCGTCGCCCTCAAGGACCTGCTCCTCGATCTCGCTTGCACTGCCGGGAAGATCGCCGATCGTCTCTGCACCGCCGGGAAGATCGCCGCCCTGCTGCGGACCTGGCCCACCGCCACCTGACACGGGGTTGCTCCGGTCCCGCCTTGCGTGATCAGCTCTCCCCTTCTGTTATGAACAGGCGGTTTCTGGGGAGAGGCCGCAGGGGAGGGAAGGGCGCCATGACGAGCGCTGCGGAGCAGATCACCCAGGCGTGCCCCGAGTGCGGGGCCGGGATTGAAGGGGACCGGCGGTTCACCCTGTGGTGCGCCGCCTGCGAGTGGAACGTCGACCCGGCGAAGCCGGAGCCCGAGCGCGGCCGGGTCGAGCGGGCCCGGCGCGCCCTGGCCCGCGGCTATGGCGAGAAGCTGCTGGGCGAGGTGGCGAAGGGCGGTGCCCTGGCCGCCCGCCGGGACACCTCGGCGGTCCTCGCCTACGCGCTTGCACTCGCCGTGCATGCCGTCACCGCGGTACTGCTGTTGGCCGGCGTGTGGTGTCTCGTCCGCGGCTGGGGTGGCGTCGGCATGGTGGCGGGGGCGATCCTGATGGTGATGGCGGTGGCGCTGCGGCCTCGGTTCGCCCGGTTGCCGGACGACCGGCCGGTGCTGCGTCGCGCGGACGCGCCGGAGTTGTTCGCACTCATCGACGATGTGGCCCGCTCGGTCGGCACCCGCACGGTGGACGCGGTCGTCGTCGGCGACGAGGTCAACGCCAGTGTCAGCACCTACGGCCTGCGGGGCCACAGACGGCTGACGATCGGGCTGCCGCTGTGGGAGATCCTCACCCCGCAGGAGCGTATCGCCTTGCTCGGTCACGAACTCGGCCACTACGGCAACGGCGACACCCGGCACGGCGTGGTCGTCGGGACCGCCCTGCAGTCGCTGGGCCAGTGGCACTACTCCTTCGCCCCGATCCCGAACCCCGCGGGCATGCAGATCCTCGTCAACCTCCTGTACGTGCTGCCCCGCCTGTTCGTGCACGGGGTGCTGATGCTGCTCGACCGGCTCACACTGCGAGCCGCCCAGCGGGCCGAGTACCTGGCCGACCGGGAGGCCGCCCGGGCCGGTTCCACCGAGGCCGCCGCAGGACTGATGGACCGGCTGCTGATCGCCGACTCGGCCGTCACGGCGCTGCAGCGCGAGGCAAACCAGGCGGCCCTGCGCGGGCATGGCGCCGCCCTGCGGGCCGAGCACGCGGAGCATCTGTGGGACCGGCTCGCCGCCCACATGGAGTCTGTGCCCGGCCACGAATACGAGCGGCTGCGGCGCGTCGGCGCCCGGCGCGGCCACAGCGTCGACTCCACCCACCCGCCGACCCACCTGCGCCGCGCCTGCCTGCTCACCGGCCCGCCCCTGCCCGCTGCCGTGCCGACCGATGCCGACCGCGAGCGCCGTATCGCCAGCGAACTGGCGGCGGCCCGCGCCGAGGTGGCGCGCCGCATCGTGCGAGACGGGTACCAGGGTTAGGCCGTGGCCGCAAAGCACCGTCCCTGCCGCCCGACGCCCGGCACGCCCCCCAGCTCCTCGAGCAGGGGGGAACCTCCACTCACCGCATCGGACGCCGCTCGGCCTGCCCTCCGGGCGGACGAGGCGACTTCGGCTTTGAGTCGTGGACCTATGGAGGGGTGAAGTGACGAGCGGCAAAGCGGAGGCCTATTATCGGCGTGAGCACGAAGAGAGTCCGGTTCTTCTGGCAAGCGCGACTGACGTTGACGCGTTGATCGACGCGCTCCTCTTGGGAGGACCATCGGCGAACTTGGCTCAATTGCATAGCTTGGAACGTCCCCTGATGCCTGCAGGGGTCCCCGACCATGAGCTGCTTGTCGGGGGCGATGGGAGATCTCGGGTTGGAGTCCTAGCCCTCATGGACGACGGAAACTGGGTGTCGTTCGATCCGTCGAATAACCGGCCTGAAGTTTCGTACTCCATTGCAGGTCATGCGACTGAATTTCCGAGTAGTTCAGAAATTCCAATCGCCCTTGTGCGGCAGGCTGTGAAGGAATTTCTTTCCTCGGGTGGGCAGCGCCCGCAGTGCGTCCAATGGCAAGAGCCAGAATATTGGTGAGCTATTCACCCTGTTCCGAAGCATGGTTGCAGGAGGCTCCCCGTCGTGTTGACGGCAACCCCGACCGCATCCGGCAGAGCACCGGTAGCCCTGGCGGGGTGCGGTGTTACAGTCGGGATGGCCTACGACGGGGCCTTCGCGCGGCGATAAAACTCGAGTCGCGCCGGTTCCGTGGCCCTCCCTCCACCCCGGCCAGCAGCACCTGATGACCGCTCTCGGCCTCACCTCACAGACCAGCCCTCGTAAGCGGCTGCCCCGTCGAGACGAGGCGAAGGTACCCGCAGCCGACTTCGGGGGCTCACAGCTGTGATCCGAGCTCCTGGCGGACATCGAGATAACAGCGCAGCCGTACACCCGGCTCGCCCGGCACTCGAGCCGTGCGGTCCGCCGACGCGGTCGCCCAGCGCCCCGCAAGCAGAGCCTGAACGGCGAAAGCGCTCTGGTCGTCGCACGCTACGACGTCGACGACGGCCAGGCCCGGCTGCGCCACTTGCGCTTCGCTGATCGGCTTCATGCCCGGCACGACGCCGCCGTACTCCTGCAAGTTCCCGCCCGCTGGCACGTTCACTCGACCGAGTAGGCCATCACCGGCACCGTGCCCGCCGCACCCCGCCTCTGCGGTCGATAGGAGCTCATCCGCCCGAACCTGATGGGTTTCGCGTCAGCGTCGTGGTCCGGGGGCCGACCCGTTCGTAGGCGCAGTGCTTGGTGACCGGGTTCAGGACGGCGACTTTCAGCGGGCTCCGGGCGGCCTCCTCGATCCGCGAGAGCCACGCTCGGCCGGGGACCAGGATGGTCAGGTCCGCAGGCCACTGGGCGAGCGCTGAGGGGTCCGGGCACGCCACACCGGCCAGCTGGAACGCTGACCCTTCGCGCGGCCGGCTGTAGAGGAGCAGCCCGTTGCCATGGGCGGGGCTCTGCTCACCGCATGTCACGGACTTGCCGGAGGCGGAGCGGACCATGTGCATGAACGCGGGCCACAGCGCAGCCTTGATGCCCGCGTGCTCGAAGAAGGCCGCCAGCCGCTCCTGCTCCTCGTGCGCCTGTTCCTCGGCGGCCAGCCGACGGTCCTCGGCAGCCAGTCTGCGCTGCTCCGCGGCCAGTCGGGCTCGCTCGGTGGCAGCAGCCTGCTCCTGTGCGGCCTGTCGGCGTTGCTCGGTGGCAGCCGCCTGATGGGCAGCTTCGGTATCGGCCTCCAGCCGGGCCCGGGCGATGGCCAGGTGGACGTAGGAGCGGGCGGTCCACCACACCGTTCCGTCCGGGCCGGTATGGGCATGGACCCGGCTTTGGAGAATCCACCGGATCGCATCGTCCAAGGAGCAGCTGATGTGGGTCCACGCTGCTTTCGTTTTCACCGTGTGTGGCGCGGCCCAGGTGTAGCGCGCCATGCCATAGCGCACCGTCCATGCGTCCCCGCGGTTCCTTGGGGGCGCTAACCGCAGGGAGGGCACGCCGCGCTCCCAGGGCCGCTTCTCCAACGAGATCCAGCACACCGCCACACCGTCCACCGCGTAGCGGTCCGTCCGCATCCGCGCGTCCAGCGGCGTCATGGGCGACAACTGCGCCTCCAGCGCCATGAACGGCCGGTCCTGCTCATCGAAGACCAGCACGTCGGCACGCCAGGTCCGGGCCTGATTGCCGACCTCCAGCTCAGCTCTGAAACCCGCCGCCCGGGCGGCGGTGGCCAGCTCCAGCTTCAGCAGGTGATGCTCCGGCGACTCGTTTGCCAGCGCGCAGTCGCGCGGCCGCACCTGGTGGTAGAAGTGCCTGGCACGGTGCGGGGAGACGCGCGCGAACACCCTTCCCCGGCACTCCGGACACGCAAGCTCCAGCCCTTTCACGCGGTGGACGTCCGCCCAGGACCGGCCACACCCAAGATCGTCCAGCGACGCATCCAGCCGGCCCCAGCCCGCATGCACAGCGGTGTACCCCATCAGCCCCCTCCCGCGTGGCCCGAGAAAGACAGCATCCCCTCGTTCCGGGACGGCGATACACCGGATAAGGACGGCGCGGCTCCCGCCGGGCGGGTCCAGTCTCTCCCCACGACCGACTCGACCCGGTGGGGGTGCCCACGTTTCACAGAGGGGACGGCCCGATCCGGCCCATGAGCTGTCCCAAGGACCCCGCCCCGCCGCTCGCTGCGCCTCACCGCCCAGCGCTGTGCCCGCCGTGATTGCCATCGCCGCCCACAGCCGAGATGCAGTCAGATCGGCTCCCGGCCGCCCACCAACTCACCGCTGTCACGCCAGGGATACGGTGGCCGGGTGAACGGATCGAACGCACCGGTCGGGTCAGTTGCGCCCACCTGGCGGCCCGGCGTGCCGGGTGCCTTGCTGTCCCTTCTGGGAACCGATGAGAGGGCCGTTGCGTTTTATGCCGGCGTCGCGGATCTCGACGCGACGGACCCGGACTCTCATGTGTTGGAAGAGGGGGTCCGGCTCGCCTCCGGGGCCCGGCTGGAGCAGTTCGCGCGTGCCGGGTCGGGGGACGCGTTCTGTTTCGTCGGCGAGGGCGGTGAGGAACGCCCAGTGGTGTACGTGGGCCTTGACGGCGAGGCCGGTCTGCTCGCGGTCGGACTGCCGGAGTTGGTGCAGCTGCGTCTCGTGGCGCCGTGGTGGCGAGACGCTCCAGGCCGGACGCCCGAAGAACTTCAGGCGGTCGCCGACGAGTACCGGGAGGACGTGCCTGACTTCGATCGGCGACGGGACGGTGCGGCCCGGGCGCTCGGTATCGACCTGGATGGACTGCCATCCGAGGCGACGGTCCTGGCCCGGCTTGTGGAGCGCTCCCGGGGACTGGTAGCAGCGTCTTGCCTCGTCGTCGGGTACGAGGGCGATCCGCTCGATCCCCTCTTCAACGCCGCCTGCCCCTGATTGACCGGCCACCGGGCCCGGCAGGCCCCTGGCTGGTGCGGGTATGGTCGATGCCCTTGCGTACGGCGGCGCGCCAGACGCCGGTGGGCGATCTTCGCTGTGACGTACAGGTCGCGCGGGCTTATTGATCGTTTCGGCGACAGCCCACCGCGACGCTCGTAGGATGCCTAAATGCCCAAGCCGTTACGGATGAGCCGCCGCCTGTGGGTTGCCGTGTGGGCGGTGCTGTGCGTGGCCGGCATGGCTGCCACTGCTGCACTGAACGCCTTTCCGGCGTCTGACCCGCAGCCCGAGAAGCCCGTCAGTGCCGAGTGCGCCGAGTACATCGCGGACATTGAGACGCAGCTGGCCAAGGCCAAGAGGGAAGGCAACGACGACGGCGTGCTGGCCTTCACGCGAACCCGGGTCGGCGCGGACGACTGCAGCGATGAAGTTCTCGACCACTTCAGCGGCGCCCGGTGAGTCCCCGTACAGGGCTCGCCGTGATAGCGGGGCTGATCTGTGCCGGTGCCGTGGCGTTCATCGCCGTGAGCGCCGCGACGGAACCACAGCCGCACCCCACTCCGCCGCGGGTGTACTCCTCCTGCCTGGCGGCCGACACCAAGCCGATGCCCCTGGGTGACGACCCGTGCGACGGCCGTTGAAGAACCACTGAGTGACTGTCCCCCGCAGGACGGCGACTGAGGCCCCTGCCCGCCTGCATCCCTCCCGGCCAGCGCCCGCAGCCGGGAAGCGACCAGCGCCGCCCCGGGCCCCGAGCCGAGCCATGCCCGGCCCAGGGGTGCGCCGGGCGCGGGGGTGGGCGCACGCACCTTGGCCCGGGAGGGACCTCGTTGCCGTGCGGCAGCGTGGTCAGCCGACGTGGCGGCGCAGGGCTCGGAGCCCGACGTCGTAGGCCATCGCGCCGAGGGCGAGGGCCACGAGCGGCCGCACGAGTGGGGATGCTGTCGGGAGGGTGCCGTGGAGCAGGGTCGCGCCGACGCTGCCGGTGCCGAGTACCGCGGTGCAGGCCGGAATCTTCCCCGGCAGGGCGATTCGCAACACCACCTCCCGGCGCCGGGCCGGGCGGGCTGCGCCGGGGTCGGGGGCGTTCATCGGCCGCTCACCGTTGTCGCCTGCGGGATGTCGAGCAGCAGCAGCCGCGACTGGTTGACCTTGCGGCGCCAGACCGGGGTGAGTTGCCGGTGGATGACGCTGGCCTCTGACCTCAGCTTGTCCAAGGCCTCAGGGGTCAGGCGACCTTGGTCGTAGAAAGGGTCCGCCCAGTTGCCGAGCAGGGCGGTGGAGACCGGCTCATTCCATCCGCTCCACCGCTTCAGCACCTCCGATGTGAAGGAGTGAATCGTGGGTCCGTCGCCGGCGAGAGCGGCCTCGCGGGCGCTCAGCGCCTGGATCACCTCGGGGACCGGGAGGTTCAGAGCCCGGAACCCGGACTCGATGGTCTGGTTGGCTGGGTGGTCGGGCCTGAGTACCGCCATGCCGGTCGTGGTGGTGATCAGCGTGGGAGGGGCGACACGGTCGAACGGCTCCGGAAGGTCGAACGTGCCGTCCATGTCGAGGGCGATGCTCCCGTCCTCCCGCAGAGTCACGGTATCGCCGGCGCTCCCGCTCCATTGGGCCGGGAACAAGGCATTATCGCAGCTCCGAAATGGGACTCGTAGTTGAACTGGCTGATCCGCTCCGCCAGCTCGTTCTGCACGGAGCAGTCATCCTCGACCATGGTGTAACTGGGCGTCGGGTCCTCGGTGGCCATGGGTGCCTCCTTGTCGGGGAAAGCCTTCTCCTCTCGGTCCCGGCACGGACCCGATCCGACAACGCCCCCCGAATTCTCCGGCGATGTGCATCACACCAGCTTCGGGGCTTCCAGAGCTCGTCGATGCCGGACGGCAGCCCTTCACAGGCGTAGGAACCGACCGGTGCCATCCGGAGCGCCGATGGGGCCACAGCGGCGGGTCCGGCCGGACCAGCTGGTACGAGATCTTGTCGGCACCCTGATCGTTCACCGGCCTGCCGGTTCAACATCGGACGGACACGAACGTCGCCTGGATCGGCCCGTGCCGCCCTCGCGGACGAGGCGGACGGCCCTCTACTCTTCGTACGGCTCGTGGGCGGGCACCTGCCCGACACTGCGCCGCTGCCGGTCGCCGGTGAGTGCGACGATCCGGTGGACGGGCACGGAGATGGCCGGGCGGCCGCACGCGGAGGAAAACCCCACCTGGCCGGTGCCGGGCTCGTAGGAGGTCACCGTGCCGTACAGCCGGTGCAGCACGGTGGCCGTGGGCCTGGCGCCCGGCCCGTCGCCTTCGGCGTCCGCCGGCAGGTAGGGGTAGGCGCCGCGCAGCAGCGCCAGCACGTCCAGCTCATCCGGCTCGGCGGTGCCTGCGACAAGCTCCGGTCCGAGGACGATCCCCTGCCGGTCGTCGCGGGTGTGGTCGGCGGCGAAGCGGGGGACTGCGAGCACGACAGCGTGGTCGGGCTCGACGCCGTAGCCGGTACGGCGGCCACCGAACGGGACGGTGGGCCCGTGCTGCTCGTACTGGGCGAGGTAGGCCAGTTCCGTATCCCGCTTGCGGGTCAGCGGCCAGCCGCTCACCAGCACCAGCTGCCACCCGTCGCCGCCGTCACCCGTGGCCGCCCCCAGCGCCTCCTCCAGCCGGGCGCAGCAGTCCAACACGTACTGCTGCCACCGGTGCTGGAACTCCGCATCCGCCCACTGCGCGGGAGAAGCAAACCCGGCACCCGCCACGAGGGCCGGTTCCGGCAGCGCCCTCACATCACGCACCCGCACCCCACCCCAGGCCGCTTCCACCGCCCACATCGCCGCCGCACGTGCCGCAGTCGCCTCGCCGCCCTGGTCCCGGACGCCGCTCCACCCCCGCCGGACGGCCGCCCACACGTCGAACGGCTCCGCCCACCGGGGCCGCAGCACCGCGGCCGCCAACTCCTGGCCCGTGCGCTGCACGTTTCCGACGGCGGCCGCCGCATCGCACGCCCCGCTGACCGACGTCGCGGAGCGCGCCGCGGGCGCCGCCGCCCGCCAACTGGCCAGCGCAGCCTCAGAACGCTTCAGCACTCCCGACCACGCCTGAAGCACCTGCCGCGCACCCGCACCCACCGAGGCGTCAGCCGTCCACAGCTCAAGCCCTCCGCGCACGTCTGCATCGCGGTGGCGGGCCGCTTCCCACAGCACCCGCGCATAGCCCTGCCAGGACCGCGGGCCCGCCTCCTGCTCCTCCAGCCTGCGCACCCGCCCGTCCGCCACGACGACTTCGGCCGCCGCCCGCCACAGCGCCTCCTCGCCCGGCTCCACACTCACCACCCGGGCGCAGTGACGGGCACACCTGCTCACAGACATCCAGCAGAGAGAGCCGACTGCCCGTCAGGTGCTCCGCATACCGGCAATGGCTCCGCCACCCCGAGGCCTTCCCGGGAACGTGCCATGTCCCGCCGCCCGCACGTCCGACGACCACAGCGACGTGGCGCACCGGCCCCGACGTCCACGCTGGCGGCCACCAGCTCCCTCTCCCGCCGCACCGGAAGATCTCCGCCACGCACCACGATCGCCCCCCCCGTCACGGCCTGCTACCCGCGGTCACTGTGGCACAGGGCCGCCACGGCCACTAACCGATGAGCTCTTCCGCTCACCTACGACGGATCCAGCCCACGCGTCGAGAGGAGACAGAGGCGTCCCACAGAGCGGTCCGCCAGGAAGGGGCGGCACGGCGGGCAGAAGGAGCTCGACCGGTAGGTGTTTCCAGATGGTCGGCGAGCCAGTCGCTGATCGCTCTCACCAGGGGGCGGGGGAGCGAGTCTGTCCCACCCGCCGCGGCGCGGTCGTCGCTCGGGCCGTCCGCGCGCGGTTGCTCAGAGCGTGAGCACCGGTCGCGTGGAGAAGTTGTCGTACAGGCCCTCTCCGTCCGGTCCGCACACGAACTCGGCCGTGTCGGGGTTGCGGTTGGCGGTCGCCAGGGGGAGCCAGGCCAGCAGGTGGCCGTAGCCGCCGCACACCGACTCGCCCCCGTCGCCGCCGTGGACCGCGGTCACATCGCTGGTCAGCTCGGCGCGGTAGGTGTCGTAGGCGATGTGCAGGCCGAAGGCGTTCAGTTCGTTGTGGGGGCCGGTGTCGTCGCCGTAGGGGATGCGGTCGAGGGGGCAGTCGTCGCCCCACCGGAACAGGGTGTTGGATCCGGCGCCGCAGGCGTGTTCCCACTCGTCGGGGCTTGGCATCCGCAGACCACGGGCAAAGAGGGCTGCCGGAATGTCGGCCGGGGGTTCGGTCAGGGTCTCGTCGTCCACGGCCATGAGGACGGCGTCCAGGTGAACGCTGCGGGGAGCGCTGAGGATCCGCTCGAGGTGGCTCCGCAGATCGGGCCCGTAGCCGTAGCCCTGCTCCCGGCTCTCGGCGTAGTCGGCGGCCTGCTGCGCGGTCGGCTGCCAGGTATTGAGGTCGAAGCCCAGGGACACCCGGCCTCCGGGTATCAGCGCGAACTCCTGCCCGTCCCGTTCGACCCGTACGCGGTGCAGCGGGGCACCGAGGTGTTCCGTGGCCTCGACAAGTGACACCCGGCCGCCCACGTGGTCAGCGGCATTCCGGGCGATCCGCCGGGCGGTGACCTCGTCGAAGGTCCGCCACAGGTCGAGAGTGAGATCAGCGAGCGACATGGCCGGCAGTGTGGCACGCGGCACTGACACAGCACCGAGAAGCGCGGGCGCCGCCAACCAGGCGCGCGGGCGGTATCCGTTCGTTCGCAGAAACATCAGGCGCCAGGAGACAGCGATCATGCGCGACACGTTGCCCAGGAAGAGCACGAAATGGCGGGTGATCGGCGTGATCCTCGGAGGCGTGCTCGGCGCACTGGCCATGCCGAACCCAGCCTACGCGGACCATCTCACCTCACTCCGCAGCGCGGCCGCCGACTCGCCGAAGTGCGTCGTGCCGAGGGACGGCGACGGAGCTCGCGGACCCTGGCGGCCGCACTCCCATGGACATGGCCGACCACTAAGACCGTGTCCTACATGGTCTGTTGGTGGTTGAGTGGAGTATGGGGAGTGGGCGGTGGGGTTGGATCATTCCGGATGGCCTGTGGGAGTTGGCGAGGCCGTTGCTGCCGTCGGCGCGGGTGCGTCCTCAGGGCGGCGGGGTCGCGAACATCGATG
>NZ_JAIGQA010000200.1:0-13717 GCF_019733245.1 Streptomyces sp. WAC04114 | reverse complement strand
GCCGTGAGGCGGGGGGAGGGTGGTCAGGGGCGGTTCGCACTCGAACGGTGACGCATCCTCACCGTCCACCCGGCGGCAGCCGCGGCGACCAGCGCTCCGCCCAAGGCGAGCTGCGGGGCCGAGTCCCGGGGACTTCCGAATCCGGCCTCGACGGCCCCGTCGGGCCGGCGCTTCCCGAGCTCGTACGAATCCGTGATCTTGGTGCGTGGTGGGCACTTGACGGTGATGGTGTCGGTGTCTGGCAAGGTCCCCTCCGGCAACGTGAACTCGCCGGTCAGCACACCCTTGCTCTCGCCTTCGAAGAGGTGGAACTTCCCTGCCACCTCGGACTCGCCCTTGCCGTAGGTCACACCGTCGCCGCAGGCCGCGATGGAGACCGTGACCTTGGATCCGGGCAAGGCGCCCCGCGACCTGATGTCGAGACCGGAGCCGTCCGCGGCGGCGGCGACCGGAATCTGCAAGGCCAGGGCACCGACCACCAAGCCGATGCCGATGCCAATACGTGTGTTGCCCAAGGGAATCCTCCTGTGAAAGAGCGTCCGGCCGGCCTGTACGGCGTCTCGTTGTACGTCACTGACGAGGCAACCGACGCTCCGTCACCTCCGCAACATGACGGGTGGCACCTGCGTCGCCCGGGCAGCGGTACCGATCACCCGCACGCGGTCATTTGGGCAGGTCGAGGAAGTCGCCGCAATCGCGGCAGGAGAGTGCGTCAAGGGTCGGCGAACAGGCTAACGAAGTCCCACCGACGGCCGGGGACGTGTGCCGGGCCGGTGACCGGCGGGGCCATGCCCGATCGGGTCCCGCGGTGAGGCCCGCTCGACCCGATCGGGAGCGTCACAGACTGAGCGCCTCCTCCGCGCTATCCGCCCGACCACAACCAGCAACTCACCACAACCGTGCTGACCCCGCACAGACGAAAAGCCCGGCAGGGACAAAGGTTTCCAGGCCACCCGCCCCACCGGAGTCACGAGCAGCACTCAGAAGGAAGCGCCACCATGAACGGGACCAACCGCCCCGCCGCGCAGGGTCCCGGCCGCTTCGGGCACATCTGCGCATGGATCCGCCGCCGTCGCAGCGCCCTGATCTCTAGCGCCCTGCGCGGCGCCGCCTACGGCAGCGGAGCCGGCGCCGTCGGCCTGGTCTTCTGGTGGCTGCGCCAGGCGATCTGAGCTCCCCACCAGCCGCGGCTGCAGGTGGTCGGGCGGCTGGTGGGGGCTCGCAGCAGTTCGGGGCTCACCGGCCTGCGCGCGGTTGAGCACCAGGCCCGGGCGGGCGGGCCTGGTGCTCAGGTGGCAGTGGGCCAGGTCTGCAGCAGCGCGGCGATCTTCCCGGCGGTGCAGGCGGGGTCGAGGAGCAGGTCCTTGAGGGCGACGGCGTCCTCACGGCCGGGCTTGACGGAGATCCCGGCTGCTTCGAGGTACATGACGCCGGACGCCGCGGCGACGGCCATGTTGGAGCGCTCCAGCCAGCGGCACCGACCCAGGGTGTGCACCAGGGCGGCGGCCTTGGCATAGGGGCCGTCGTAGACGGGGTGCTCGAACAGCTCGGCCCGGTGGCGGGCGACAGCCGAGACCGGGACACCGTAGTCATCGGGGGCCGGATCGTCCGCTCCGGCGGCCTCGGTGATCTGCAGGATCCAGGGAACGTCGATGTGCAGGTCCATCAGGCCGCGCGTGCTCCCCGGCGTGCCTGCTGGGCCTCTTCGGCCTCATCGAAGACCGCCTGGTGGTCGGCCAGGAAGCGGGCGGCCGCCCCCACCGCTCGGGCACGCAGCCCGCTGGCGTCGTCCTGGACCAGCCGCGCGAGGTAGTCCCCGATGCTCAGTCCGGGGCGGGGCCCCGGTCCTAGGTCGTGTCCGCAATGTCAGGGAAGCCAGAGTTGTAGGCCGGGGTTCGACCGGATCGTGGAAGCGCTGGTGCACCGCGTGTACGACGCGACGGCGCGCGTGGAGGCGGTGAACGGGCGCGGCGGTGACGACGGCATCGACATCAAGGTCACCCACGGATCGAGGGTGCGGATCTTCCAGTTGAAGTACTACCCGGACGGTTTCCCGACCACAGCGCACAAAGGGCGGCGCAAGTCGATCAGGCAGTCGTTCGGGCGGGCTCTGCAGCACCGGCCATGGGAGTGGGACTTGGTGGTGCCGTGCACCCTGACCACTGCGGAGCGGGAGTTCGTCACCTCGCTCGCGGCCGGACAGACAGTACGGGTCGGGGTGTGGGACCGGGCCAAGCTGGACGGGTGATGCAGGCACGCCACTGCTACAGCAACACCGCCAGGTACGCCTACGAACACCGCCACGTGGGCCTGGTCTACGCCGAGGGATACGCCCTCCCCGATGGCGTCGACTTCTCCCTCGCGCACGCCTGGTGCGTCCGACCCGACGGAACGGCCGTGGATCCCACCTGGGCCGACAAGCCCGGCCGCGCCTACATCGGGGTGGCATTCCGTGATCCACAGCGCTGACCGGGCCAACGGCGGAGTCGTCGCACCCGGCGGCTTCCAGGGCGAGGACACCGACATCCTGGCCAAGGCCGTCTACAGCCGTGCCGACCGGGAGGTCTGCAAACCCGTCCTGGACCGGCTCACCGCCCGGCAGGGCCGGGTGACCGGCGACTACAGCCCCTTCTGGCGCGAGCGGGACCACCTGCCCGACGCTCGGAGGATCAAGGCGGGGTCTTCCTCGTCCACGGTCTCAACGACTGGAACGTGAAGACCCGGCACACCGCCCGACTGTGGGAGGCCCTCGGGCGGCACGGCGTCCCGCGCAAACTGTGGCTGCACCAGGCCGGGCACAGCAACCCCATGCCGCTGCGCATGGAGGAATGGCTGCGGCAGCTGCACCAGTGGTACGACTTCTGGCTGTACGGCCTGGACAGCGGCGCCCTCGACGAACCCGCGGTCGACATCGAGCAGGCCGACTTCACCTGGCGGCAGCAGTCCACCTGGCCGGCGCCCGGCACCAGGCGTCTGACGCTGCGCCTGAACGCCGACGGCGGCCTTTCACCACTGCCCGGCCGGCCGGGCGGGCGCTGCACGACGCCGGCCGCACCCAGCCCGCCGAGCCGCTCGTCGCCGATCCCGGCACCGCGCATCCCCACCGGCTCGCCTGGACGACCGCGCCCCTGCGGAGCGACCTGCGCGTCAACGGCGCGCCCGAGATGTCGGTGCGGACCTCGCTCGACGGCAGATCCCCGTATACGACGGCGCTGCTCGTCGACTACGGGACCGCCACCCGGGCCATCGCCGGCACTGTCCAGGACACCTCGCGGCTCGTCTGCTACGGCGAGGGCGGCCCCGGCGACACCGGCTGCGCGTACCGGACGAAGCACCGCACCGAGACCACCGATTTCAAGATCGTGACGCGGGGCTGGCTCGACGTCCGCAACCGCGACTCGGCCGCCCGGCCGTCGCCGGTCGTCGAAGGCCGCGAGTACCGGCTGCGCTGGGCCATGCAGCCCCAGGACCACGTCGTCGAGAAGGGGCACCGGCTCGGCGTGGTGCTGATCTCCACCGACCACGACTACATGCTGCGCCACCCGCCCGGCACGCGGATGACCGTAAGGACCGGGCTCAGCAGCGTGACGCTCCCGGTGGCGCCCCCGGCCGGAAGCTGAGGAGCCGGCCCCGGGCCCCGCCCCGGACTCCCGTACCGGCGCGGGGCGGCCGCTGTATCTCCGCTGTACGGGCCGGTCTATGGGACGTGCGTACCGTCTGCCGAAAGGAGGAGGGGAACTCATGATGCCGTCATTGAGCAAGGTCGCCGACCGGGTGCTCGAGCGTTTCGTGCCGAAGGCGTCCGCGTCCGCGGACACCAGCTGGTGGGAGTACTGCTACTGCACCGCCGACTGGCGCAAGATCTACCGCCTGTGTCACGTGGTGGGCGGACGGACCTCGTGCGGAAAGTGCGAGAACGTCCGCTACATCGGCTGCTGACAGAACACGAGTGCGGGGCGGGCGGCGCTGGCACGCGTCCGGGGTCGTCCGCTCCCGTGCCCCACATACGAGGACTTCGCGCATGACCTACGTCGCTTTCGCATGCCGGATTCTCTTGTTCGGTGTCTTTCTGCTGGCGCTCGCCGGAAAGGTGCGCAGCAGGACCGCCTTCGCCTCGTTCGCCCGGTCGATCACTGACCTGCGGCTCTTTCCCCGGAAGGTGTCGAGGGCGGCGGCCGCCGCGGTGATCGCCGGAGAAGTCGCGGTACTGCTGCTGCTCGTGCCCCCGCGAACGGCGCCCCTGGGGCTGGCGGCCGCGGTGCTCCTGCTGCTCGCCTTCACCGCGGGCATCGTGGTGGCACTGCGCGGCGGACGCCGCGGCCCGTGCCGTTGCTTCGGAGCATCGGCCACTCCGCTGGGACCGCTGCACGTGGTCCGCAACCTGATCCTGGCCGGAACGGGCGCGGCCGGCTTCGCGGTGATGACCGCGCTGCCCGCCGCCGGATGGCCGGCTCACGCCGGCGGCGGCGCGGTCGCGGCGGTCGCGGCGGTCGTCGCGGCCCTGCTGGTCGCCCGGCTCGACGACCTGGCCGCCCTCTTCCGCACCGGCCGGCCGGCCCCGGTCGCCGCCCGTCCACGCGCCGTCCACAAGTGAGGTCCCCTTCATGCCTTTTCTGATTGCCGCCGTCGTCCTGGTCGGTGTGCTGTGCCTGTTCGACCTGCTCCTCACCTTCGCGGTGCTGCGCCGGCTGCGCGAGCACACCGCGGAACTCGAACGGCTGGAGGGTCGGCCCAGCTTCTCCTCGTACGACCCGGGCATGCTGGTGGGCCACCGGCTTCCGGAAGCCGCCCGGGCACCCGGCGCCACCCTCGTGGCCTTCTTCGACGCGCAGTGCGACACCTGCCACGACCACGCGCCGAAGTTCGCCGTCCGGGCCCGCCGGTACGGGGCGCTGGCAGTGGTGTCGGGCGACGGGGCGCGCGCCGACGAGCTGGTCGCCGCGGTGGGTCCGGACGCGGCGGTGATCCGGGGTGAGGACGCCCACGCCGTGGCCGACGACATGGGCATCCAGGCCTTCCCCACCTTCGTCCTGGTCGACGGGGAGGGCTTGGTGGTGCAGGCGTCCACCGAGCTGGCCGAGCTGCCCGAGCCGGCCCCGGCGGCGTGAGCGTGGAGAACGGACCGCAGGCCGGGCCCACCGGGCGGGCGGTCACGGCGGGGCCGAGGCGGACCGTGCGGCACCTCGGGGTCGCCTGGTCGATGTGCTGGCGGGCGGGACCGTGGCACGCGCTGGCGTACTCGCTCGTCACCGTCGTCCTCGGCCTGCTGCCCACCGCCACGGCATGGCTGACGAAACTCGTCGTGGACGACCTGGCCGGCGGACGACCGGAACACGTGCTGGAGTTGGCGGCGGGCCTGGCCGCCGTGGGCCTCGCGGCTGGTGTGCTGCCGCACCTGAGCGGTTACCTGCAGAACGAACTGGGCCGCCGGCTGGACCGCTTGATGCAGGACCGCCTGTACGGCGCCGTCAACCGGCTGCAGGGGCTGTCCCGGTTCGAGAACCCCGGGTTCCGTAACGACCTCAACATGGCCATGCAGGCGTCCGGGGGCGGGCTCGGCCCCGTCACCACGGGCCTGTTCGACACCGCGCGCAACGTCATCACGCTCGTGAGCCTGCTCGGGACGCTGGCGTTGCTGAGCCCGTCGATGGCCGCACTCGTCACGGTGGCCGCCGTCCCCGCGCTCCTCGCGCGGCTCTCCCTGTCCCGGCGCAGGGTCGGCATGCTCGCGGGAGTCTCCCCCGCGGTCCGCCGCCAGGTCTTCTACTCGCTGCTTCTCACCGACGTCCGCAGCGCGATGGAGACCCGGCTGTTCGGCCTCGGCGACTTCCTCAAGGGGCGCATGCTCACGGAGCTCGCGATCCGGCAGGAGGGCGAACAGCGGATCGACCGCCAGGAGGCGCGGACGCAGTCCCTCCTCGCGCTGCTGTCCACGGTGGTCGCGGGACTGGGACTCGTGTGGGCGGTGCGGGCCGCCACGACCGGGGCCCTGAGCGTGGGCGACGTGACGGCGTTCGTCGCCGCCGTGGCCGGTACCCAGGCCGCCCTGACCGGTCTGGTGGACAACGTCGCGATGGCGCATGAGGCGCTGCTCGTCTTCGGGTACCACGACAAGGTGATGTCGCTCCCCGACGACCTGCCGTCGGCGGACCCTTCGGGGCGACTGCCGGCCCTGCGCCGGGGCATCGAACTGCGCGGCGTCTGGTTCCGGTACGCCGAGGACCATCCGTGGATTCTCCGGGGCGTCGACCTGACCGTCCCGCACGGAACCGCGGTCGCCCTCGTCGGGCTGAACGGCGCGGGGAAAAGCACCCTGATCAAACTGCTCTGCCGTTTCTACGATCCGACCCAAGGGGCGATCTACTGGGACGGAGTGGACATCCGCGACGTGCCGCCGGCCGAACTGCGCCGTCGTATGGGCGTGTTGTTCCAGGACTACATGTGTTACGACCTGACGGCGGCGGAGAACATCGGCGTCGGGGAACTCCAGGCGCTCGACGACCGCCCGCGACTGCGCGAGGCCGCCCGGCTCGCCGATGCCGACGGCACCGTGGAGCGGCTGCCCCGTGGTTACGACACCATGCTCAGCCGCATATTCGCCGACCAGGCCGAGGACGACCCGCAGTCCGGGGTCGTGCTCTCCGGCGGCCAGTGGCAGCGGCTGGCGCTCGCCCGCACCCTGCTGCGCGACGACCGGGACCTGCTGATCCTGGACGAGCCCAGTGCCGGCCTGGACGCCCAGGCGGAGGCGGAGATCCACGCCCGGCTGCGCGAACACCGGTCGGGGCGCACCAGCCTGCTCGTCTCCCACCGGCTCGGCGCGGTCCGCGAGGCGGACGCGATCGTCGTGCTGGAGGGCGGCCGGATCGTGGAAAGGGGAACGCACGAGCAGCTCATGGCCGGGGAGGGCGAGTACGCGCGTCTGTTCGCCATCCAGGCCGAGGGCTATCGCGCCCCGGACGCCCCGGACGCACCCGAGGCCGTGGACGCCCTGGACGCACCGCAGGCCCCGGACGCACCGGCTCGTCCGGACGTGGCGGCTCGTCCGGAGGTGGCGGACCGGCCCGGGGCACCGGCGGCGGAGCCGTCGCACGCGGTCATATCGCCGATCGGCTGAGCACCGGCTCCCTGTAGCGGACCTGGTCGCGGGCGGCGAGCTCTCGCGCGTACAGGCCCGCGAGATCAGGCATCCGGAACCCCTCGCGCGCCACCGGAGTGAGCAGCCCGACGGTCACCAGGCAGTCCAGGGCCCGCTCAGTAGCCGGCAGGGCGGCGCCGATGGCCTCGGCGGCGCGCGTCGCGCTGAAGGACGCCCCGAGGGTGCACAGCCGGTGGAACGCCCGTGCGGCGGCGCGGTGTTCGGGGTCGTGGGCCGACAGCTCCCGGTAGCTCCTGGCGTACGACGAGCGCATCGTCAGGTCGGCGACCCGTAATTCGTCGAGGGTGCGCGCCGGGTCGCGCAGCCGGGCGGCGAGTCCGGCGAGGCTCCCCCGCGGGCGGCCGGCGCAGCGGGCCCCCGCGATGCTGAGCGCGAGGGGGTTTCCGTGGCAGAGCCGTGCGATCTCTCGCGCCGCCCGGGGCTCCGCGGTGACGCGCGCGTCCCCGGCCAGCAGGGACAGCAGGCGGACGGAGTCCGTTTCGTCCAGGGGGTCCACCGGCACATTCACCGCGTCCAGCGCGGGCAGAACACTCCGGCTCGTGACCAGCACCGCGCACCCCGGGCCTGCGGGCAGCAGCGGAAGGACCTGGCCGCGGTGGAAGGCGTTGTCGACGACCACGAGGACGCGCCGGCCCGCGACCATGGACTGGTAGTAGGCCGAGACCTCGGAGAGGGCGGTCGGCACGTCCGCCCGGGGCATGCCGAGCGAGCGGAGGAAGTGGCGCAGCACGGTGACCGGGGTCAGGGGGCCGGCGCCGGCCCGCGGGCTGTCGAGATCGACGTAGAGCTGGCCGTCGGGGTAGTCCGCGGCGACCCGGTGGGCGACGTGCAGGGCCAGCGCCGACTTCCCGCGTCCGGCCGGCCCGTGCAGCACCACGACCGGCGCCCCGGCGGTCGTCCCGTCCCGGGTGCGCAGGGCGTCCCGCACCAGGGATGTCTCGTGCGCCCGTCCGGCGAACGGCCCGGGAGCCCGGGGGAGCTGGCGCGGCACCGTACCGGTGGCCGGGTGCGCGGGCCGCGCCGTCGTCAGGGCGGTGACCTCCGGGACGGACGTCGGATCCGGTTCCCGGCGCAGCACGGCCTGTTGGGTGCGGCACAGCTCCGGCCCCGGGTCCAGGCCGAGTTCGTTGCGCAGCGTTTCGCGGGCGTCGGTGAAGGCGGCGAGCGCGCCGGCCGTGTCGCCGCTGTGATGCAGGGCGAGCATCAGGCGGCTGCGCAGCCGTTCGCGCAGGGGATGCCGGCGCACGGCCCGGCGCAGGGTGTCGACCACGGCCGCCCCGGCACCGCGCGCGAGTTCCACGTCCGCCTGTGCCTCGATCGCGCTCAGGTACCGCTCGGTGAGGTCCGCCGCGATGCCCTCCAGGGCGGGTCCTTTGACGACGTTCTCCAGTGGCGCCCCGTGCCAGAGTGCCAGGGCGCCGCCCAGTGCGCGGGTGGCCCCCGCCAGGTCGTGCCCGGCCGCCGCCTGCCGTGCCCGCTCGGCGAGGGCCTCGAAGCGGGCGATGTCGGTCTCGCCGTCGTCCGTCCGGAGCGCGTAGCCGGAGCGGGACGTGATCAGCCGGGGGTGCGTGCCGTCCGCGGCGGGCGGCAGGAGCCGACGCAACTGCATCACATACGTGCGCAGATTGGGCACCGCCGACCGGGGCGGGGTGCCGCCCCAGAGTTCTTCCACGAGGGCGGGCACGGAGACGACGCCGCCCCGGTGGGCGACCAGCATCGCGAGAATGGTGCGCTGTTTGTCAGCGGCTATACGGACGGTCTGGCCACCGTCCACGATTTCCAGCGGGCCGAGGGCCCGGAACTCGACGGTCATGCTTGTGGCTGTCCCCCGGTATGTGATTTTTACAAAGCACTGCCGCCCAGTCGGCGGACCGCCACGCCCATGATCCGGTCGGCCTCGAAGAATCCCCGATGACGGGAATCAATACTGTCCAGATTGTCGCCGAGCACCACCAGCCGCCCGTCCGGGACCTCGGTGAGGTCTCCGCCTCCCGGTATTCCTTCCGGAATACGGTCCCCGGGAAGCGCGGCGGCCCGCTTGATGTTCCATGCGCGGTCGCTCAGCGGTTCGTAGTCGCCCGTCCTTCGCGGGGGCTGCAGTACGACGATGTCCCCGGTCCGCACCTGGTCGACGGTGCGGCGTTCCACCACCACCCGGTCGCCGGGCGAAAGCGTCGGCGCCATGCTGGTGCCTTCCACGGTGACCACGGTGTATCGGCCGCGTATGCGGAGCGCGGCAAGGACGGCGCCGGCGAGGCCGACAAGGAACCCAACGGCAATCAACAGAACAGGCACAGTCACCCCCCGTGGGTTCCGCCGGTCGGTGTGATCGTGCCCGCCCGCCGTATTGCCTGTCAATGTATTTCTTCTTGCCCCCGCGGGAAACCCGGGGGTGCCTCGCGCCCTGTTCGCCCCCTTTGCAATTCGCGTGAAAGTTGGGTGTCTATGGGTGTTTCGGGCGGTTCGCTGGACACGGTTTGCGGACCGGTCTCTTCCGCTCGCTGTATCCGAACTGTACGAAGCGCGGTATCTGCCGTTGCTACGGTCGAATCTGCTTCTTTCCGGCAGTGCGTACTCGAAAGGAAACGGCAGTGATGGGATTCATGGGGACGATGGGCGACAAGATTCTGGGCAGGCTCGTGCCCAAGGCCGTGGCCCAGGCGGACACCACCTTCCAGAAGATCTGCTACTGCAGCCAGCGCAACAGCTTCTACTACCGGCAGACCTGCCATGTGGTCGGTGGCTACACCTCCTGCGGCACCTGCTACCTCAGCTCGCCCTGCCGGCCGTCGGCCTGACGGCGACATGGCGATCGGGCCGCGGACGCGCCGTCCGCGGCCCGATCGGCGCGCTGTTCGTCCGGAGGACGCTCAGCCGTCGCCCCGCACCCGCTGCCGGGGGAAGCGGCGGCGTCCTTCAGGACCCCGAGAGAAGCTTCCCGCTCCTGAAGGACGGTCTGCCAGAGGATGGCCTGCTGCCCTGGGGCGACCGCTCTGACAGATCTTGCAGTCGGTGAAAATGCTGGGGCCGCCGCGTTCTGCTTGCTCTTGCCGGAGATGAACGTGTCCCGGTCCTTGCGCCCGGCGGCCGGTCGCCTGACGCGGATCTCGGCACCGTCGATGATGCCGGTCTGCCCGCTGGTTCCGAGGTGGTCGACGACCTCGGCCAGTGTCCGCAGCCGCGCACCCGGGCTGATGGTGCACCCTCGCTCGGCGAGCAGTGGCCGCACCTCGCCGATGGCACGTGTGATGGTGGAGCGGTCCACACCGAACCAGCAGGCCAGCACGTCATGAGTGACGGCATGGCGCAGATGCACGAGCGTGGCCAGGAGCCGGTCGACGAACACCAGCCGGTGCTTACACCTGCGCCCACAGCCCCGCGGCTGGACGCGAGCTTGGCCTGGTGCCGTGCGTGCCACAACGGCCCCACCTCAGCAACGAGTTCCGTGATCACGTCAGCCGACAGGCCCGCGATACTCCGGTCGCTGACGATCACTGCACGAGACGCCTTCCCCACCACACGACCATGATCGACGATCAGGAGCCCGACGCCTCACCGCCTACCGTGCACGAGCTCGTCAGGGACAGCACGCAAGGAGCCCTCCCAACTCTGTTGCCTAGGAAGCCCGTTGGGATGTAGGGCTCCTTTCGCGTCTTCCCGGATTCTATCGACGGCGGGTCGCATTGGGGTACTTGCGCGTGAGGGAGTACACCGCATGCATAGTCGTTCTACTGACCCCTGTGGACCCCTGCTGTTCTGTCCCCGGGCGTAGAAGCGCAGGTCGTAATGTAGGTGCGTCACCTTCTGAAGAAGGCCGGCGTACCGGCGCCGGACCCGGACGACAAGGCGGCCGCTCACGCCCGCTCGTACGCCCAGGTCAGTCCTGCGGCGTGAGTTGGCCGATGATCTGCTCCGTGAGCTCGATGGCGGGTGCCGTGCCGTCGGGTGACTGGTTGAGGTTGGTGAGCACCACGATGGTGGTGCGGGTGGCCGGGTCGTAGCCCATGAAGCTGTTGTAGCCCGGGATCTCACCGTCGTGGCCGATGTATCCCAGGATGTTCGCGACGGCCAGGCCGTAAGTCGGTGCCCGGGGGAGGTCGGAGGTCGGCACGAAGGTCAGTCTTTCGCGTTGCACTGCGGGGCTGAGCAGGGTCCCCGTGGCGAGGGCCTTCGCCCAGCGACGCAAGTCGTCCACCGTGGAGACGGCCGCTCCAGCGGACCACGCCAATGAGGCGTTGTCGCGCGTGGCCTTTCTGGGGTTGCCCGCCGACCAGTCTGCCCAGGCCGCGTCCTTGCCGGTCAGGACCGGGGCGGTCAGGCTGTCCACGTTGTCGATGAACATGTAGCCCTGAGCGTGTGGACGGGGGATCGAGCTACCGTTGGCGAAACTGGTCTCCTCAAGTCCGGCCGGTTCGAAGACGCGTTCTCGGAGAAGGTGGGCGAGCGGTCGGCCGGTGACCTGCTCGGCGATGAGGCCGAGGAGCACGTAGTTGGTGTTGGAGTAGTGGTATCCGGTGCCCGGGGGGAAGTAGACGGGGTGGCGGAAGGCGATGTCGAGGAGTTCCTGCGGGGACCAGTAGCGCTCCGGGTGCTGGTCGAGTTGCCGGTTGAAGCGGGGGTCCTCGGCGTAGTTGTACAGCCCGCTGGTCATCTGCAGGAGCTGGCGGATGGTGATGCGCCTGCCGTTCGGTACGCCTTGACGGTATGCCGCCACGGGTTTGTCCAGGGCGAGTCTGCCCTCCTGGACGAGTTGCAGGATCACCGTTCCGGTGAAGGTCTTGGTGATGCTGCCGACCCGCATGTGGTCGCGGGCTCTGATCGGCGTCCCGGTCGCCAGGTCCGCGGTGCCCAGCGCTGTGGTCCAGGTGCCTCGCGCGGGTGTGGACACGGACACGATCGCGCCGGGAACGCGCAGCCGCTGCATTTGGGCCAGCAGATCCGCTGTCAGTTTCCGCGTGAAGGGTGTGTCCCGGGTGTCCCGGGCGTCCTGGGAAGCGCGGGCGCCGGCGGACGCGACGGTGGTCGGGTCCCTGGGGACCGCGGGGGCGGGGGTGGCCATGGCGATGGCGATCGCACCGGCCGTCAGCACAGCGGCCATGGGGCGCGGTCTCAGGGCGCGGGTGCCGAGTACGCGCGTTCCCGGCGCGCCGGGACGGGCTTGTGATCTTCGCCTGGGGTGCATCCGTGAGCCTCGATCCGCAGCAAGGGATGTGACCCCGCTTGATTTAGCACCCGCTCGTCACTCCCGCCCCGGTTCAGCCACTGGTGGGCGTGGTGCGAGGGTTTCCCTTCGGCCGCGCGGGCCTTCTCCTCCGCTGTGCGCTCCTCTTCTTCCGCCTGCTTCTCCAGCTCCGCTACCTCCCTCGCCTTGGCCTCCTCCCGGTCTTCCTCTCGCCAGCGTTTTCCTGCTCCCATCGCTCAGCGGCGATGGCCCTCTTCTGTTCCTGGTTCGCTTTCCACTGCTCCACCAGAGCCGAGCAACTCGCCCCGCCCTTGGCTGTGCACCCCTGGGAGGGATGGACGTTCACTGCTGGATGGGGAACACAGCGCACCCCCGACGTGCGCCTGGTGCAGCCCGACGTCGTGATGGAGGTGGCTAGCGACATGGCCCGGGGCGCGGCCGGGCGGTGGCGGCACCCGGCCCGGGCGCACCGCGTCCGCACGGACATCGGCGTAGCTCAGGTGCCGTTCTTCAGCGAGTGACCACCTACCAAACGGCTCCGCCCAAGGGGGCTTTCGCGGTTCCGGCGGCCTGCACCACCAGCCGGAGCGGTGCAGCCGGCCGGGTGATCACCTGGCTGAGGGGCATAGTGCGCTCGGTCGGGCTGCAGGGCGTGGGGTGCAGGGCTCGCTCGAGTATCAGGGCTGGTCGATGGTCTCCTCATCAACGCCGATGGTCTCGGTCACGCTGTCCCGCAAGTACTCATAAAGAGCTGGCGCGGGGACCCTGATGGATCGTCCGACTCGGATGGCCGGCAGGTGCCCCGAGTGGACCAGGCGATAGACCGCCATCTTGGAGACGCGCATGACGGACGCCACCTCAGCAACGGTCAGGACGACTATACCGTCGAACAGCGGGCGCTCACTGTGCCTCCGCGGGCCCCTGCCATTCCCGACCCGTCTTCGGCGGCATACGCGCTTCAGTGCGCACTTCTTCACCCTCGTCGGACCTGATCTCAGTCTGCTCTGCCATCCACGTGAAGAGGTGCTTCAGGAACCATCTGGCGGCCCCGGCGAGGTTGAACAGCGAAGCAGCCTCGGCGGAGTCCTTTCCTGCGTCGTAGTTCTTGGTGTTCGGGTCGACCCCGTGGTCCTCGGTGAACTTCTTGTAGTCGTCGTTCACGCCGTAGTTGCCGCCGCCACCCCAGCACCAGGGCTCGGTGGCGTATTCCATGGCGCCCAGGCCCTCTGTGACCAGGTCTCCGACGCCGCCGAGGAAGTCTTGAAGCTGCCCTGGGCCCTCGGGTCCTTCGGCTCCTTGCTGTCGCAGATGCCGTAGTTGCGCTTGATCAGGGGGCAGGAGTCACCACCGCCACCGCCACCGCCACCGCCACCGCC